>JBBJNO010000046.1:0-12001 GCA_037720875.1 Luteimonas sp.
ACGTCCCTGCTCTAGAAGACCAGGCGCTCCAACACGTCGGCATCCTTCGGGTGTTGGTCCATGGGTGAGACACGGCTGCGGTCGAGGGATTCGTGCGCGGCGTCTCGATTCGGACGCGACAGGGCTTTGGTTGCGCCGGACGGTATACAGGCCGTACCGCTTCGCGGGGTCGTGACAGCGCTGCGCCTAAAGTGCGGCTTCCAATCCAGGTCAAAGGCGGCCGCACATGAACAACACCATCACCGATGATCTCTATTCGCAGCTGGAAGGCCAGCCGTTGCAGCAGATATCGCAACAACTCGGCATCGGTCCTGCGCAGATGGCGGGCGCGATCAGTGCGGCATTGCCGCTGTTGATTGGCGCACTCGGGCGCAATGCCTCACAGGGCAATGGCGCAGATGCGTTGTACGGCGCGTTGCAGAAAGATCATCGCGGGCTCGATATCAGCAGCGTGCTTGGCTCGGTACTGGGTGGCGACGGCCAAGGCAACGACATCCTCGGCCACATCTTCGGAGGCCGCCAACCGCGTGCCGAACAAGGGCTCGGCCAAGCCACGGGAATCGGCAACGACAAGGCGGGCGCATTGCTGCGGGTACTGGCTCCGATTGTCATGGCGTATCTCGCCAGGCGCATGTTCGACAAGCGGCAGGCCGGTCAGGCGGAAGCGGATGTGACGCCGCAAGTGCTGGGCCGGGAGCTGGGACAGGAGCAGCAACGGGTCAGCCAGCAAGGCGGACTCGGCGGTGGCCTGCTGGGCGCGGTGCTCGATCGCGACGGCGATGGCCAGATCGGCATGGGCGATCTGTTGAAGATGGGCGGCGAGGCATTGGGCGGACGTCGCTGATCACTGTTGTCGCGTCAACGACCCTTTGAAACCCGGTGACATGCCAGGCTTTTCGGGCCGCTGCGATCACATCGCATCGATATCGCCAAGGGCGCGAATCAGGCGCCGTGCACGCTTGTCGGGTTTGGTCTGCGGCGGCTGATACCCATTGCGCTCCGCGCGTCGCTGGGTACCCAGTGCCTGGCGCTTGGCGATGGAGTCTTCGGACTCGCTATACAAGGTGTGCGCAACGCTTGCGGCGCCGCGCTTGTCGCTGAGCCCGGTGACTTCGACAACGAAGACTTCATCGCCGCGGACGATCTTCAACGCATCCCCGACCCGCACCATGCGTGACGGCTTGGCGCGATCGCCATCGACTTCCACCTTGCCGGTCTCGATGGCCTGCTTGGCGACCGCGCGGGTCTTGTAGAAACGCGCGGACCACAACCAGATGTCGAGCCTGATGCCTGCCGCGATTGGTGGTTGGCTCATGCAGTCCTGGCCGCTCGTTCAAGGTCTTGAAGCGAACATATGCCCCCACGATCGTGAAGGCGTTCTGATATTTGCTGAGTCGCGGGTTTCACCGGCTGAAAGCCATGTTGCAGACGCCTCGTCATCAACAAACAACAAACTTCATGCGCCAGTCTTCATGAGCCGCTACTCAGGGCCAAGAGGACCTTTCATCGACAGGATTCAGCCCCGGAGTGGTCATGCGCTTCGAATGTCCCGTTGCATACTCCATCGGCAGCGGAGCCCAAACAAAAACGGCCACCCGAGGGTGGCCGCTTGCGATTCGTATGGCGAAAACTCTTACTCGGCCGACGCCGCAGCGGCCTTCGCAGCAGCCGTCGCCTTTGCCTGGCCGGCCAGATCCTCGCGGATACGCGCCTTCTTGCCTTCCAGGCCACGCAGGTAATACAGCTTGCCGGCACGGACGGCGCCGCGACGCTTGACCTGCACCGAATCGATGATGGCGCTGTGGCTCTGGAACACGCGCTCGACGCCGAAGCCATGCGAGATCTTGCGCACGGTAAAAGCGGAATTGAGGCCCGCATTCTTCTTGGCGATGACCACGCCTTCATACGCCTGCACGCGCTCGCGATTGCCTTCCTTGACCTTGACGTTGACGACAACGGTGTCGCCGGGGCCGAAGTCGGGCAGCTTGCGCTGCACCTGGGCGGATTCGAATTCCTGCAGCAATGTATTCAGGGATGGCTTGGTCATGGCACGGTCTGCTTATGTCGTGATTGTCGGAGTGCCGGCGGATTGCGGAGCGCGCATGCCGGCCGGTATTGCGAAGCCGCGCATTATAACGGCCTTTTTCCTTGTGTGGCTAGGGCTTAGCTGCTTTCGGACGAGCCCGGATTGGCGAGCCTGAACGCGTCGAGCAGCCGCCGATCCGCTTTCGACAAGCGGGCCTCGTCGACCAGCTCAGGCCGCCGCAGCCAGGTCCGGCCCAGCGATTGCTGCCGGCGCCAGCGCTCGATCTCGGCGTGGTTGCCCGACATCAGCACCGCCGGCACCGTGCCGAGGGCATGCTCGACCGGCCGCGTGTAGTGGGGGCAATCCAGCAGGCCATGCTCGAAGCTATCCTGCGCTGCGGATTCGGCATCGTTGAGGACCCCCTCCTGCAAGCGGGCGACGGCATCAATGACCACGGCGGCAGCCAGTTCGCCGCCCGACAACACGTAGTCCCCGATCGAAATTTCCTCATCGACCTCCGCAGCGACCAGACGTTCATCGACGCCCTCATAGCGGCCGCATAGCAGGAGCATCCTCTCGCCTGAAGCCAGCTGGCGCACCTTGGCCTGGGTCAGTGGTTTGCCCTGTGGACTGAGATAGATGACGTTGGCAGGCGCAGGATCGGCAGCGCGCGCAGCGTGGATGCAGGCACGCAGCGGGTCGATCAGCATGACCATGCCAGGACCGCCGCCGAACGGGCGGTCATCCACGCGGCGGTAGCTGCCTTCGGCGTAATCACGTGGATTCCAGCCATGCAGCGCTAACAAGCCGCGTTCCTGCGCACGGCCGACCACGCCGTGACCCGCAAGCTGGGTGACGAACTCGGGGAACAGGCTGATGAGGTCGATGCGCATGCGGTGGTTCTCTCTTGCGAGAGTCAGAAGTCGGCATCCCAGTCGACGGTGATCGTGCGCGTGTCGAAATCGATCGCAGTAATGTATCGCGGCATCACGAACGGAATCAGCCGCTCGCGTTCTCCCTGCACGGCGACGACATCGTTGGCCCCGGTCGAAAACAAGTGCGACACCATGCCGAAATCGACGCCGTCCAGATTGAGCACGCGGAGACCTTCGAGATCGACCCAGTAGTACTCGCCAGCCTGGGGTGGCGGCAAGGATTCACGCGAAACCCAGACCTCCGTGCCACGCAGCGCCTCCGCGGCATCGCGGTCCAGCACCTCGGCAAGGGTCACGACAACGCCTTTGGCAGTCTCGCGTCCCTGGGCATCCGCAAGCTCGCGCTCGCGGCCCTGCGCGTCGCGCAGGATCCAGGGGCGATAGCGGAGAATGGCTTTCTTCGGATCGGTGAACGATTCGAGCTTGACTTCGCCGCGCACGCCAAAGGCGCCGACGAACCTGCCTACCAGGATGCGGCGTTCGGTGTTCATGGGGACTCAAGGACCGCGCACAAGGCGCGGCCGGACATCACGCCGCCGGAGCGGCGTTGGTCGCTTCCTTCGACGCTTCCTTGTAAAGGTTGCGGACCTTGTCGGTCATCTGCGCACCTTGGCCGATCCAATGCTTGACGCGATCGGTGTCGAGTTCGATGCGCTTCTCGCCACCGGTCGCGATCGGGTTGAAATATCCCACGCGCTCGATGTTGCGGCCATCGCGCGCGGCGCGCTGGTCGGTGACGATGATGTGGTAGAAGGGACGCTTCTTGGCGCCACCTCGGGTCAGGCGGATCTTGACCATGAGTTTCTGCTTCCTGTGTTGCCCAGTCGCCGAAGGTGGCGCGGTAAGCCGGGCATTGTAAGCCATTGAATGGGTTGCGGTAAACCGGCGGATTGGGATTCTTCTCGTCATCCCGGCGAAGGCGGGAGTGACGAGCCAAGCCGCCGCGGTGCTCAGCGAAACGGCATACCGCCCCGCCCGCCCATCATCCCCTTCATGCCCCGCATCATGCCCTTCATGCCGCCCGAGCCCAGCTTGCTCATCATCTTTTCCATCTGCTGGAACTGCTTGAGCAGCCGGTTGACGTCGGCGGGCGTGGTGCCCGAGCCGCGCGCGATGCGGGCGCGGCGCGAGCCGTTCAACAAGGCTGGATGACGACGTTCCTTCTTGGTCATCGAACCGATGATCGCGACCATGCGCGGCACTTCCTTGCCGGTGACCTGCGCCTTCACGGCATCGGGGATCTGGCCCATGCCCGGCAGCTTGTCCATCAAACCGCTCAGGCCGCCCATGTTCTGCATTTGGTCTAGCTGGTCGCGCATGTCGTTGAGGTCGAACTTTTTGCCCTTGGCGACTTTCTCCGCGAGTTTCTGCGCCTTGTCCTTGTCGACCTGCTGCTCGACCTGCTCGACCAGCGACAACACGTCGCCCATGTCGAGGATGCGCGAGGCAAGGCGGTCGGGATGGAACACGTCGAGGCCGTCGGGCTTCTCGCCAACGCCGATGAACTTGATCGGCCGCCCGGTGATGTAGCGCACGCTCAGCGCCGCGCCGCCGCGTGCATCGCCATCGGTCTTGGTCAGCACCACTCCGGTCAATGGCAATGCTTCGGAGAAGGCCTTGGCCGTGGCTGCCGCGTCCTGGCCGGTCATCGCATCGACGACGAACAATGTTTCGACTGGATTGACCGCGGCATGCAATGCCTTGATCTCGGCCATCATCGCTTCGTCGATGGCGAGGCGGCCCGCGGTATCGACGATCAGCACATCGGCGAACGATTTGCGCGCGTCGATGATCGCGGCACGGACGATGTCTTCGGGTTTTTGATCGGCCGATGACGGGAAGAACAACACGTCCACCTGCTGCGCCAGCATCTTCAGCTGCTCGATCGCGGCGGGACGGTAGACGTCGGCCGACACCACCATCACCTTTTTCTTGCGGCGCTCTTTCAGATGTTTGGCGAGCTTGGCGACGGTGGTGGTCTTGCCCGCGCCCTGCAGGCCTGCCATCAGGATCACGGCAGGCGCCGGCACGTTGAGGTTCAGATCGCTGGCCGCAGATCCCATCACCGCGGTCAATTCGTCGCGGACGATCTTGATCAGCGCCTGGCCGGGCGTGAGGCTTTTCAGCACTTCCTGGCCGACGGCACGCACCTTGATCCGCTCGATCAGCGCCTGCACGACCGGCAATGCGACGTCGGCCTCCAGCAGCGCGATGCGCACTTCGCGTGTGGCTTCGCGGATGTTCTCCTCAGTCAACCGGCCGCGGCCGCGCAGGCGTTCGATGGTGCCGGACAGGCGTTGTGTAAGGGATTCGAACATGGACGGGAACCTGTTGATCGGGTGCAAGAAACGGACAGAAATTATAGCTTCGTAGCGAATGCCTCTGTAGGCCCGGCTGCAAGCCGCGCCTACAAATGCGAGGGCTGTGCGACACTTCGGCGATGACAATCGCTCTCATCGCCATCGCGCTCTACCTGATGTCCGCAGGCCTGCTGGTGCACAGCGTGACGCGCGAAGAAGATGCGGCCTCGAAGTCGTGGCTGTGGCCAGCCTTGGCAGCCCTGACTCTGCACGGCACCAGTCATCTGCTCGCGTGGCGCGATGCCGGTGGCATGGACATGCATTTCTTCGCGGCGTTATCACTGGTCGGCCTCGGCATGGCGGTTTTGACGGTGCTGTTCGGCGCGCGCCGGAGCATGGTGGCGCTGGGCGTGATCGTGTATCCACTCGCAGCGGCCTCGCTGTTCGGATATGCCAGCGCCGGCCATCACATTGCGGAAGGCCTGGATTGGCGCCTGCAACTGCATGCGTGGTGCGCATTGCTGGCTTACGCAACACTTGCGATCGCAGCGTTGCTTGCGATCATGCTGTGGGCACAGGAGCGGGCACTGCGCCGCCGCGAATTCCACGACTGGTTGCGCGCCTTGCCCCCGTTGACGGAACTGGAATCGCTGCTGTTCCGCACCATCACAGTGGGCTTCGTGTTACTGACGGCGACCCTGTTGACCGGCGTCATGTTCGTCGAGGACCTACTCGCGCAGCACCTGCTGCACAAGACCGTGCTCAGCGTGCTGTCGTGGCTGGCGTTCGGTGCATTGCTGTTGGGCCGCTGGCGTTACGGCTGGCGCGGTGTCATCGCGGTGCGCTGGACACTGGCAGCGATGGCATTGCTGGTGCTGGCGTTCTTCGGCAGCAAGTTCGTGCTGGAGTTGCTGCTGCGACGCGTTTGAACATGACGAAACTCCGTTGCATCCGAATGTCGAGATCACGCCATTTAGGTCAGGGCGCTAGTTGAAGCACTCGCGCATTTCCTAGGGTGGGTCCTGGCACTTACGCGGCAGCTGACAATGCATCCGCCAGCCGCTCCACCGCAACCACTTCCAGTCCCTTGTAACTGCCGCCCTTCGGCGCATTCGCCTTGGGCACGATCGCGCGCTTGAAGCC
This sequence comes from Luteimonas sp., assembly GCA_037720875.1. Taxonomy (GTDB): domain Bacteria; phylum Pseudomonadota; class Gammaproteobacteria; order Xanthomonadales; family Xanthomonadaceae; genus JALYOU01. The sequence goes on from JBBJNO010000046.1 coordinate 6,405, forward strand.
ATGCGTCGCGGCTTCCCTCAAACGTTCCTCGCCATTGGGCACCGGACGGATTTCCCCGGACAAACCGACTTCGCCAAAGGCGACGGTCTTCTCCGCCAGCGGTTTGTCGCGCAGCGATGACAGCACCGCCAGCAACACCGGCAGATCGGCTGCGGTTTCCTGCACGCGGATGCCGCCGACGACATTGACGAACACGTCCTGGTCGCTGACGCCGATGCCGCCGTGGCGATGCAGTACCGCCAGCAACATCGCCAGGCGATTCTGTTCCAGCCCGACCGCAACCCGGCGCGGGTTCGACAACGGCGAAGCATCCACCAGCGCCTGCACTTCCACCAGCAACGGCCGCGTGCCTTCGCGGGTGACCATCACGCAACTGCCCGCTTGCGGCGTGCTGCTGCCGGACAGGAAGATCGCGGAAGGATTGGGCACTTCGCGCAAACCCTTCTCGCCCATCGCGAACACGCCGAGTTCGTTGACCGCGCCGAAACGGTTCTTGAATGCGCGCAGCACGCGAAAGCGTGATCCTGAGTCGCCTTCGAAATACAGCACCGCATCGACCATGTGCTCGAGCACGCGCGGACCGGCGATGCCGCCTTCCTTGGTGACGTGGCCCACCAGGAACACCGCGGCGCCTGTTTCCTTCGCATACCGGACCAATCGCGCCGCGCTTTCACGCACCTGGCTGACGGAGCCGGGTGCGGCGGTGAGTTGCTCCGTCCACAACGTCTGTATCGAGTCGGCGACGATTAATTTTGGCTGCAAGGCGGCGGCGTGTTCGAGAATGCGTTCGACACCGGTTTCCGCGAGCGCGTTGATGCCATCGACCGGCAAGCCAAGTCGTGCAGCGCGCCCGGCCACCTGCCCCAGCGATTCCTCGCCGGTGACATACAACCCCGGCAACGTCGGCGCCATCGATGACAGCGCCTGCAACAACAACGTCGACTTGCCGATGCCCGGATCGCCGCCGACCAGCACGACGGCGCCCTCGACCAAACCGCCGCCGAGCACGCGATCGAATTCGCCGATGCCGGTGGACACGCGCGCATCCTCGCTATGACGCACATCCTTGAGCGCGGTGACTTGCGGCGCATCGACCTTACCAGCCCAGCCACTGCGGCGGTTGGCTGCAACGGGTTTTCCCGCAGGCTCGATGACGAATTCGCTCAACGAATTCCATGCGTTGCATTCGGCGCACTGGCCCTGCCACTTGTTGTGCTCGGCGCCGCATTCGGCACAGACATAGGCGGTTTTGGCTTTGGCCACTTCGAAGTCGCTCGCTGATGCACTGCGAACACTGTAACGGCCATGCATCTCTTCGTGCGAGACGCTAAAAAAACGACAAAGCCCGCAAAGGGCGGGCTGTGTGGTTGGTGCCGGAAATAGGAATCCTACCGCTAGCAATGACAAGGCTTTGCGGGATTCGTGGGGAGATACTGCTAAGTCGCAGCCCCTGCGATCCCCCAGCCCTACGATCCACGCATGACCTACGCCACCAAAGCCGAGTGGGCCGCGGCAAAAGCCCACGCCCTACAGCGAGACATTCGCCTGTACCCCGTCGTCCCGGTGTCCGACTGGCGGCGGATCAAGTCGCGGATGCGTGCAATCGACACCATACGGGCCGATGCCATGAAGTTCGAACGGATGGCGGATCGGTTCCGCACTCTGGGGCAGTGATCGGATGAAACGCTGCTTAGCGGAACGCGAAGCCGGAGCGAGCGTTGCTGGTGGCCAGCACCTCTTGCAGCTCCTTGATTTTGGCCTTCTGCACCACACTCACCAACCCCTCCGCCCACTGGTACACCTTGCTCTCGCTGGTCACGTACACGGTGTCGCCATACTTCGTGCCGGGAGCCGTTGGTTTGGTGGCAACGACAGGCCGCGTCGGATTGTCCACGGGGTTATGCGGCAGCAGCGACACCACCCATGAATCGGCGAGGTTGACGGTCTTGCCAAAGGTGGACATGGACACGGTGTGCTTGGTGCTGCCGGTACGGCTCGGGTAGCCCAGCGGGGCCTGCATGATCCTGCCATTGGAATCCAGCTCGTACGCCTGAGCCTTGAACACCAGCATGTCATCACCGCCCACCTGTTCTTTCGCGGCTTCGATGATGATGCGGCTGAACTTGCCGTCCTCGTGGTCGAAGTCGCCCACGCTCACGTCGGGCGGCAGGGTGGCGGGCATGGTGGCAAACACTTTCGCTTTCATGGCAAATCCTTCATGGCTTGAACATGGCGTTATGGGTGGCGAGGGTGTTGTCGGCATCGACACCGGCGAAGAACATGTAATTTCCGAAGTCAGGCTTGACCACGCGACGCAGGCCCAGATAGGCCACGGACACCACGCGCTCCCAGCGCAGCATGCCGCCCTTGTCGCGGCGCAGCATGTCCTCGCCGAGCATGTCCGGTGTGTACTTGATGCCGCCGTTGCGCAGGTCCATGGGCGTCGAAGTGCTCTGCTCCACCACCGCACCCGATTCGGTGGTGAGGGCGTAGCAATCCTCCTCGCCGAAGCCGATGCCGATCAGGGCAACCCACTCTGCACCGGGGCAATTCGGGTCTTTGTTCCAGCACAGTGCCTTGTCGCCTACGACGAGGCCGCGGGTGAAGCGGCCATCGGGCAACACGGTGTTCCAGTCCACGCAATCGAAGCCTCCACCACCAGAGCTGGTGCTGCCACCAGTGCCGCCTGTAGCAGTTCCGGCGGTTGGGATGGTGACTTCGCCTGCAATGTAGTTGCCGTCGCCCAGCTGCATCACAGCATCGCGTGAAAGAGATGCAAACCACGCGCTTGCACCGCCAAGGTAGTTTGGATCGGCGGCGTAGATGACGTAGCGCACACCAGCCTGCAATCCGCCGACAGCGTTCGCTACAGCGGAGTATGCAATCTGCGCGCCGCCGCCGTTCCGCACCGTATGCGCCGCCACGTCAACGCTGCCGTTCGCGTTCGCGGTGAGCGCGGTGTTGCTGCGGATGCTGCCGTAGCTATTGACGTTTGACTGGGGAAGGTTTCGCTGATCACCCACGCGAAGATTGCTGCCCGGAATCCTCAGACCCTGCCGGCGGATGCCGTTGAATATGATCCCATCGTCCAGCCCGAAGCGCCCGTAGAGGTTGCCGTCCTGCAAGTCATCAATGTTGCTGATTTCTTCAACTGCTCCGAAGCTATCCAGCAACCAGAAGCCTGTGTTGTGGTTCCTGAAAGCGAAGGCCACACGTCCGAAAGCGGTGTTGGCTGGTGCAATCACAACCCGTGAAACTTCCTTCCAATTTCCGCCTGTCGTCGTGACCGGGTTGGGATGGTTATTCCAATCGCCGCCGAGATAGGCCCCCGTGGCATCGTACCAAGCTATCCCCCAATAGAACTCGCCATTGCCCGTCAGGTTGTAGATCGCGCAGCGAACCCGGTAGGAGCCACCAGCCTTTGCGGGCATCTTGGCGGTCGTGTTATACAACCCGGCCTGATACCCGGCGTAGGCTCCCTTCACTAGCCGCTTGGAACCAGTGAACCCACCCGCCTCTATGTAAAAGGTTTCTGCGCCTGCGCCGAAAGCCTCCTGCCAATCCGGATACAGCGGCATTTCAAAAGAGGGGTTGATTACGTTGACGGCTAGCTGTGCTGCCACAAGATTCGCGGCGATGGCGTTGAGTAAGAGTTGACGTTCTTGGTAAGCATTCTGCCAATGGGAGCGATATACCCCACCGTCAATTGGCGTGTCAGCGGTGAAGTCGCTCCAACCTGGGGAAAGCGACCCAAGATAGTTGTCCAACGTCGTTTGTGCCGAATCATAGTTGGCGCGTGGCACTCCGAATTTATCGGCCTTGACCCGTGTATCAGCACGCCCATTAACAAGTTCGTTCCACTGTAAAACTGCTAAAGATTTCTCGCCTTTCGACAGCACATTGTCGCTGCTGATATTGGCGATGGCTGCGTTGGCTGCCCCAGCGTTAGCCGCAGCATCTGCCGCAGCATCCAGCGCCCCGCGTACGCTTGTCATCGCGCCGAAGGCGACGTTGGTGATCACCGCGTTTTGCGTTGCGAAGGATGAGTCGAAGTGGAAGCGAATATCAGCCGCAACCGCCACCGCGCGCTGAACTACACCGTTCTTGTAATACCTGACGTTGCTGCCATCGTACTGAACGCTGCAAAAGTCTGCGGTGGTGTACGTGCCGTACGAGCCAATGAGTCCGCCGTTCTCATAGATCTGCAGAGTCGCGTCGCTCGCAAAGAACCATGCGTAGTCCAGCGTCTCGTAGCTGGAGTTCGTCACCGGGTCAGTGTTCAACGAGAACATGGCCGAACCGTTTGTCTGCCCTGCCTGTGCGCTTGCATAAGCCCCGCCAACATAGGATGCAGTCGTGTAGGCATCAGAATCCCAAGCAGTACCCGCAGCGTTCCTCCGAATTGATGTTCCGTTCACTTCGCAAGCACCACGCGCAACCCATCCCATTGGCGGCTTACCAGCTTCGCTTGCGATCTTGTTCAACAACAGTTGGCGAGTGGAGTACACGTCACCGAACTTGACTCGGAACGTCGCGCCTACGATGTCGGTGTTGCCGGTGAGGACGTTCCACGAGACAGGTGTTATCAACGTGGCTAGATACGCCGTCAGTGCAGTGATAGCAGCACTATAGTTGGTCTTTTCCGTTGTGATCCAGAACGCGGTAGCCTGCGCTTCAATACCGGCCTGCTCCGCAACGATGGTGTCACGATTGCCGATCACCACCGGCTTTTCGCCGGGGGTCAACACAGAGTCGCTGGCGATGTCTGCCAGCTTGGCACTGGCGGCTGCGGCCTCGTTAGCGGCGTTGGTCGCAGCAGTCTGAGCTGCGGCAGCGTTATTCAGTGCCGTGTCCGCAGTCCCTTGTGCGTTGTCCGCCAGGAGCTTGGCCTTGGCGGCAATGGCGTTGAGTAGGAGTTGCCGCTCTTGATACGCGTCCTGCCACTTCTGCCGGTATGTCGTGCCGACGATGGCGGTGTCAGTAGCGGTGTCTGACCAATCCGGCGACAGTGCGCTGAGGTAGTTGTCGAGCGCTGTCTGCGCTGCATCGTATGCGACACGCGACACACCGAACAGGTCAGCCTTGGCGCGAGCGTCTGTACGGCCATTGGCTAGCTCGTTCCAATTCAGAAGCGTTGCCGACTTCTCGCCTTTCGACAGCACATTGTCGCTGCTGATATTGGCGATGGCTGCGTTGGCTGCCCCAGCGTCCGCTGCGGCGTTGTTTGCGGCAGTGAGCGCGGCGGCGGCATTGGCGGAAATCGCCGCAACGGACACTCCGGTCGAACTGACCACCTCGCTGTAGTTGGAGAATACCGCCCCGAAACTCACCGCGCGCACGCGATACCAACGGATCACGCCATCGACGACCGGGTCGGTGTAGGTGAGCGAGCGCACGCGGGTCAGCTGCGCCCACGGCCCCGCTGCGCTGTTCGCGCGCTGCACCTGGTAATCGACGCCCGCAGGCTGGTCGGCGGTCTGTTGCCATTGCAGGGCGATGCCGTCAGCAATACCCATGGCGGTCAGGTTGAACGGGTCTTTCGGGGCGAGCGTCTGGTCTTGCATCACCCACGTGACCGGAACCCATGCCGACGGTGT
>JBBJNO010000293.1:0-3152 GCA_037720875.1 Luteimonas sp.
CACAGCGGCATTTCGCTGCGGCTGCCGAAGGCATGCGACAACGTGCCGCGATCGACGTATTCCAGCTCGCCGCCCAGCGGCACGCCATGCGTCAGGCGGCTCGGTCGCACGGCGTGCTGCCGCGCCAGTTGCGCAAGGTAATGCGCGGTGGCCTCGCCTTCGACGGTGGGATTGGTGGCAATGATCAATTCCTGCACCTCACCTTCCGCCATGCGTGCCGACAGTTGGTCGAGGCCCAGTTCGCGCGGGCCGATGCCATCGAGTGGACTCAACCGGCCCTGTAGCACGAAGTACAAGCCGCGATACCCGGTCGCCTGTTCTATCGCAAGACGATCCGCCGGCGATTCCACCGCGCACAGTTGATGTGCGTCGCGGGATGCACTGGCGCAGGTGATGCAAATATCGCTCTCGCTGAAATCGCGGCAACGCGCACAGTTGCCGATCTTCTCGACCGCCGTCGCAAGCGTTTCCGCAAGCCGCCTGCCGCCATCACGCTCGCGCTCGAGCACGTGATACGCCATGCGCTGCGCAGTCTTCTGGCCGACGCCGGGGAGGATGCGGAAGGCTTCGATGAGTTGTTCGAGGAGGGATGCAGTCATCGCTTTTGATCGTCATTCCGGCGAAGACGTGAATCCAGCGCCTTCGCTGTTACGTTGCGAAATAACTCAAAGCCGCTGGATTCCCGCCTTCGCCGGAATGACGAGGGAAAAATCAAAACGGCAACTTCATCCCCGGCGGCAACGGCATGCCCGCCGACGCCGCGCCCATCTTTTCCTGCGACACCGCATTGGCCTTGTTCACCGCATCGTTGAATGCCGCTGCGATCAAATCCTCGGCCATTTCCGGATCGGCAAGCACGCTCGGATCGATGCGCACCTTGCGGCATTCCATGCGGCCGGTGATGGTCACGTTGACCATGCCGGCGCCGGCCTGGCCGGTGACTTCCACATTGGCCAGTTCTTCCTGCGCTTTCTGCAGGTTTTCCTGCATCTTCTGCGCCTGTTGCATCAGTTGGGCGATATTGCCGCGCATGTCAGTCACTCGTCGAAGGGTCGGATGGAATCGGGCACGACCTTGGCGCCGTGCTGCGTGATCAAGCGCTGTACGTCCGGGTCGTTCATGAAGGCGTCCTCGGCAGATGCCTGCCGCGCATCGCGTTGGCGCGCGCTGCGCTGGTGCAGGGTGTCGCCTGCGGCTTGGGTGGTCTCGAACTTGATCTGCGGCGCGGCGCCGAGGCACGACGACAACGCTTCCGCCAGTTTCTGCACGAGGTTCGATGCGCGCAAGTGTTCGTCGGTCGCAGGCAATGCAAGCCGCAGCACACCTTCGCTGAAGCCGACGAATGACGCATGTGCAGCCAGTTGTCCAGCCGGACCTTTCAAGCCGCACTCGGCGATCAACTCCAGCCAACGCTCGGCATCGATGCCGGCCGCGAAGGTGGCAGCGGGCGGCGGTGACGGCTGTTGCGGCATCGCGGCCACAGGTTCGTCGAGGGCGGGCTCGTCGAGGGCGGACTCGTCAAGGGCAGGTTCATCCACAACTGGTTTCGGTACGGCTGGGGTTGCGACGGCCGCGCGCTGCGGCGTCAGCGGTTTCGCAGGGGTGGCCGGTTTTTCAGGGCTGCTCGCCAACGCCGCCTTCGCCGCGGCGGGGCCGGATGCGCGGGTCGGCGTTGAAGCGATCATTTGCGCGCCCATTTCCGACGGGCGAAACGCCAGCATCCGCAGCACGCTCATCTCGAAACCCGCACGCGGACTCGGGGCGAGATGCAGGTCGCGACGGCCATTGAGCGCCATCTGGTACCACAGCTGCACCACTTCAGGCCGCAGTACTGCCGCGAGCGATTCGACATCGACGCCATCGGCTTCGATCGCGACAGCGGGCACCAGTTGTTTCACCTGCACGCGATGCAGCGCATCGGCGAAGGCGTCGAACACGCTGCCCCAGTCCGGCGAAAATTCGGCCAGTTCCGCGACTTCCGCCAGCAACGCATCACCATCGCCGCTGCCCAGCGCCGTAAGCAGCGCGCCGATTCGCGTGCGGTCGACGGTGCCGAGCATCGTCGCGACCGCCGCGTCATCCAGCGTGCCGCCGGTGTACGCGATCGCCTGATCGAGCAGCGATAAGCCGTCACGCAGGCTGCCATCGGCGGCCTTCGATAATTGCCGGATCGCACCATCGTCGGCAGCGATGTTCTCGGCATCCAGGATCTTGCGGATCTGGCCCTGGATCTGCGCCTCGTCCAGACGCTTCAGGTTGAACTGCAGGCAGCGCGACAACACGGTGACCGGCAGCTTTTGCGGATCGGTGGTGGCCAGCAGGAACTTGACGTGGCCCGGCGGTTCTTCGAGGGTCTTCAGCAGCGCATTGAAGGCCGATTTCGACAACATGTGCACTTCGTCGATCAGGTACACCTTCACCCGTCCGCGCGACGGCATGTACTGCGCGTTGTCGATCACTTCGCGCACGTCGTCGACACCGGTATTGGAGGCCGCGTCGATCTCCAGCAGATCGAGGAACCGGCCGGCGTCGATATCGAGGCAGGAATTGCACTCGCCACACGGTTCCGCAGAGGTGCCGCGCTCGCAGTTCAACGATTTGGCGAAGATGCGCGCGATGGTGGTCTTGCCCACGCCGCGCGTGCCGGTGAACAGGAATGCGTGGTGCACGCGTCCGCTGTCGAGGGCGTTTGTGAGCGCGCGGACCACGTGTTCCTGGCCAACCAGTTCAGCAAAACGCTTGGGGCGCCACTTGCGGGCGAGGACGAGATACGACATGCGTCCATTCTGCCGCGCGCGATGGAAATTGCCTAACGGATCCGCAACGCGCCGTAGCGCGCCCGGGGACGCTTGCGGTCTTTGTTGTGGTGTCCCGCCGCGACAGCTAGACTTTGCGCCCCTGAAGCGACCTTGCGGCCGTCTTCAGACTCCAGCGGAGAGGTGTCCGAGCGGTTGAAGGAGCACGCCTGGAAAGTGTGTAAGCGTCTAAACCGCGCTTCGCGGGTTCGAATCCCGCTCTCTCCGCCACTTCATGAAGTCTCCTGACTTCCAGTCTCTATGGTGGCCCCGTCGGCCCCTCGCGACGCTAGATCGAAAACTCCGCCAGGGCCGGAAGGCAGCAACGGTATTGATCGACGCGGGTGCCGAGGTCAG
>JBBJNO010000294.1:0-3132 GCA_037720875.1 Luteimonas sp.
ACGTTGTATAAACGCCGGGCGTGCATCCATGCACGCCGCCCTCCGGGTTGTCAGCGTTCGCGACACTCACTTCCTACGACCAGCCTTGGAACTGCTCTGCATTCGATCCTGGCACAGCGCTCGGACTGGCTCTAAGAGTTCGGACACCCGAAGGGCGGTGCACAGGATGTGCGCCCGGCGTCTATCCAGAATCAGTCGACCGAGCCATGGATGGCGAGTCGAAAAATCCCCTCAGCAGTGAAATCACTTTGACGCTCTGATCGGGGAAGGTGTTTCTTTGGTCTTTCTTTGCACCAGCAAAGAAAGTCACTCGCCGCAGGCGAAACGCTCTCCAACAGCGCAGCTGGTCAAGCTCTTCAACAGCGCAGCTGGTCAAGCCTTTCGCGGTCTGGTTTCAAGCAACCCCTCATTCGCAGCAGCGACCTGATATCGCTGCCGGTAAACTGCGGCGATGACCGACAACATCACCTTGATCGGTTTCGACGGCGACGACACGTTGTGGAAAAGCCAGGATTATTTCGACGACGCGCAGGCCGAGTTCGAGCGCATCGTCGGCCACTATGTCGACCTCGCCGATGCGCGCGTGCACGAGCGGCTGTACGCCACCGAGAAACGCAACCTTGCGCTGTTCGGTTACGGTGTCAAAGGCATGGTGCTGTCGATGCTGGAAGCCGCCATCGAGATCACCGGCCAGCGCCTTGCGGCGCAGGACGTGCATCGCATCGTCGAACTCGGCAAGGCTTTGCTGCAACATCCGGTCGAACTGCTGCCCGGCATCCGCCCCGCCGTGACCACGATCGCGGCCCACTTCGACATCGTGTTGATCACCAAGGGCGACCTGTTCCACCAGGAAGCCAAGGTGCGGGCGTCGGGACTGGCCGACCTGTTCGGACGCATCGAGATCGTCAGTGAAAAGGACCCCGCCACGTATGCGCGCGTGCTCTCGGAATTCGACCTGCCGGCGGCGCGCTTCGTCATGATCGGCAACTCGCTGCGCTCCGATATCGCACCGGTGCTGGAACTCGGTGGCTGGGGCGTGCACATGCCGTACCACACCACATGGGTGCATGAAGGCGAGGCCCGGATCGCGAGCGACACGGCACGGCTGCAGCGGGTGCAATCGGCCATTGAGTTGCCGGCGGCCGTGCGCACCATTGCACGGATGCAAGCGCACGAATGAGTTGACGTTTCCCAAGGCATCCTCGCCGCGGCTTGCGAGTTTGCCGAACGAAACGAGCTGCGCCCCCGGATCGCCCGCGTGTGAACGCATCCCGTGCGCGAATGTCTACACGCAGGCAAGCATCTGAGCAGGCAAGCATTTGAATGGCATCGGTAACTGAATGCGCGGCTTACCGGTGCCTAAACATCCAACGGCAATACCGAAAAATTAGAAGGCGGTTCATCGGCCAACGCGCATCGTCGCTCCGTGCCCGCACTGCGGCGGGCGATCGAGGAGAAGTCCACATGACCGCTTTGTCTCGCTGGTTGGTCCCCGCAACGCTTGCGCTCGGCCTCGGTCTTGGCGCCATGGCCCCGGCACAGGCGCAGTCGCAGGACGAACTGATTCGCGTCTTGGTGAATGTCGCCGACGTGGTGTTCCGCGGCAGCACCCCGTATTACCGCCAAGGCGATTACGGTCAGGACGATCGCCTGACCGTGCAACGCGATCGTTATGGCCGGCCGGTGTATTACCGTTCGGTGCCGCGCAGCCAGTACTACGGTAATGGCTACGGCAACGGCAACGGCAACTCTTACGGCAATGACGGCCACCCCCGTTACAGCAACGGCAGCCATAACAACGGCAGCCATAACAACGGCAGCAGCCAGCGCACCAAGTGCAACAAGCACGGCAAGTGCAAGGTCGAATATTACGATTCGCGCTATGACCACAGCGGGCGCAACGACCAGGTGCGTTATGACCGCGACGGCCGCTATTGGGACGGACGCCAGTGGCGCTACAGCGAGCAACGCTATTCCCGCCAGGATCGTGACGACGATGATGATGATTGAACCGCATCGCAAATGATCGGTGCATCGAACGACGGCGCCCAATGCGGGTGCCGTTGTTTTTCTGGTCACACGACACGCACTTTCTCGACACGCACGTCTCCGGCGAGACAAATGCTAGGCTCGCGCCCGACGTCGGCAACACGGCACAGGATTGACATGCGAATTCCCTCATCGATGGCGACACTCCTGCTGGGCGCTGCCTTGTCCCTGGTGGCGACCGGCGCGCGTGCGCAAGGCCCGATCGATTGCCGTCTCAGCTTCAGCATGGCGGGGTGGTCGATGTTCTACAAAACCGCGGCCGGCGAAGGCGTGGTGAGTTGCGACAACGGCCAGCGCCTGCCCGTCAGTATTTCGGCGAAAGGCGGCGGACTGACGTTTGGTAAATCACGGATCGATGACGGCGTGGGCGAGTTCTCGGGCGTGTACAACATCCGCGACGTGCTCGGTGGGTATGCCTCGGCCGAGGCACACGCCGGCGCGGGGCGTTCCACCAAGGCGCAGGTCGTGACCAAGGGCAGCGTCTCGCTTGCACTGGCCGGCAGGGGGTCGGGCTGGGACTTGGGGGTGTCGTTCGGCAGTTTCATGCTGACCGCGCGTTGATCGCGGCTGTAGTCTCAACCAAGAGCGCTTTCGCAGCGACACTCTTTCAACAGGTGCCCGTTTTAGCAGGCGCCTTTTAGTAGGAGCCGCCGGAGGTTTCCTGGTCCGCCGACACCGTGGGCACACGGATCGCCTTGTTCATGTCGTCGCCAAGCCGGTTTGCGAACCAGTTCAGGCTGAACGCGTAGCCACCGAGCACGAGCACGCCCACGCCAATACCGATCAACCAGCGACGCAAGCGACGGGTGCGGGACGAGTTGCGATCGAGATCCATGGCCATTGACCGGTGGGTTCTACTGCAGCGAACGTAGTCCCGGCCGTGTCACGGCCGCGTGCAAACGCGACGCATCCGGGTGCGGCACAATCCTCCCATGTCGATTTCCATGCGATCGGGTTGGATACTGCTGGCAACGCTGTTGGTGTCGGGCTGCGAACAGGTCGATCGCGGCGACCGCTCGCCTGCCGCCACCCGGCTCGACAGCGATGGGCGGATCGAATGGCAGGCGGTGCTGGCCTGCGCCG
>JBBJNO010000047.1:0-2336 GCA_037720875.1 Luteimonas sp.
GGCTTAACCGGTAGAGCCCTATCGCGCCCAGGTGCGCTCCTACATCTCGCTTCGCGGGAGTGACGGCTTACAACAAGGACACACGCAATGACCGACACCACCTGGAAATACGAGAACTTCGCACCTTCCGGCTCCGCCATCGGCTACCGCATCACGAAAAAACTCGACGATGTGCAATCGCCGTACCAGCACATCGAGATTTTCGAGACCACGGACTGGGGCAACCTGATGCTGATCGACGGCGCGGTGATGCTCACCACCCGCGACAATTTCCTCTATCACGAGATGATGTCGCACCCGGCGTTGTTCACGCATGCCGAGCCGAAGCACGTCGTCATCATCGGCGGTGGCGATTGCGGCACCTTGCGCGAGGTGTTGAAGCATCCCGGCATTGCAAAAGCGGTGCAATGCGACATCGACGAACAGGTCACGCGCATGGCCGAGAAATGGTTCCCGGAACTGTGTGATTCAAACCACGATGCGCGTGCCGAGTTGCTGTTCGACGACGGCATCGCCTATATGAAACATTACGATGCGGACAGCATCGACATCGTCATCGTCGATTCCACCGACCCGGTCGGCCCGGCCGAGGGGCTGTTCAACAAGTCGTTCTACGAATCCTGTTTCCGCGCGCTGAAGGACGACGGCATCCTGGTGCAGCAGTCGGAATCGCCGCTGGTGCTGCTGGACCTGATCAACGCAATGCGCGCCGAGATGCGCAAGGCCGGCTTCACCACGTTCAAGACGTTGCCGTTTCCGCAGCCGTGTTATCCGACCGGCTGGTGGAGCGCGACGCTGGCGAAGAAGTCGGGCGACTTCAAGTTCCGCAAGGTCGATGTGCGTGCGAAGACGTTCGACACGAAGTATTACAGCGCCGACATCCACCATGGCGCGTTGACGTTGCCGCCGTTTGTGGCGGCTGCGTTGAGCGAATAAGCCGAAATGCGTAGGCTGGGTGAGTAATCAAGAGATTTATGAGGATTCGTAGCTAAGCTGCTGGCTTGAGAAAAGCTACACGATCTTGCGATGCCTCAATTGGCGCGAAATTGGTCGAAGAATGCGTAATCAATCTCAAATATCTGTTTGGGCTTGACCCCTAGCTTTGCTTCTTCAAACAATCCGACTAACCGTTCTCCGTCCACCAGTTCTATTGGAACTACTCCATCGCGCGCAGCTTCTTTCTCCGCATCTGCTGTAAACCTACCCGTCGTGATGAACACGCCCTTCTCCGCGCGACCCAGCAGAGCATTACGAAACTCGCCTACAGCTGCTCTGGACACCACATCTTTGTAACGTTTGGCCTGAAATGCGACCTTCATGCTGACAAACGGGCTCAATCGAAGTACGCCATAACCGTCGATACCGCCATCCCGCGATTTTTGCGTGACCTCTACATCCTCGAAGCCGTGCTCGCGGAGGAGACGCTGGCAAAGCAGCTCGAAGCCGTACGGCGGAAGGGCTTTGAGTAGTCCAAGTAGCGTCTGCTCCTGCGCTTCGTCCAGGGGTAGAAACTCCTGGACCTGCGCTTCGGATGCATCTTCAATTACTTCTGCTTGCTTGCGACTTGCCCGATTTATTTTGTTTCGATGCGCTAGTAAGTCGCGTACAGCATCATCATCGAGGTCTGTTTTCCATCCCAGCGGCGTCAGGGTCCACACACCGCGTTTACTGTCGTCAATCAATCCCTGCCACACAAGAAACTGGCGTGCCCATGCCACTTGATTGTAAAAACGGTTAACTCCGGTTTTGGTGATCGTTTCAGTGACAGCAGCGGGGAGGTTGAGTTCGCGTTGTATCCATGCCGAAACTTCCTTTGGCTTGGCAGACCCCCCCGTCGTCCGAAGGCAATCCAGGATCGGCCTCAGCCAGCGCCCCACTGCCGACCGTTGGTTATTCTCGAAATCCGTCACAACGCGTCCCCATCCAATTCCCCCGTCCGTATCCGCACCACCCGCTCCAGATCCCACGCAAAGATCTTCCCGTCGCCGATCTTGCCGGTACCGGCGGTTTTCATGATGGCTTCCATGACCGCATCGACCTGGTCGTCGGTGACGGCGACTTCCAGTTTGATCTTGGGCAAAAAATCGACCACGTATTCCGCGCCACGATACAACTCGGTATGGCCCTTCTGCCGTCCGAAACCTTTCACCTCGGTGACGGTGATGCCGGCCACGCCCGCATCGGACAGGGCCTCGCGCACGTCGTCGAGCTTGAACGGCTTGATGATCGCCATGACCATCTTCATTGCGGCATCTCCTTACTGTGTTCGGGGCAGGATAACGTGCTGGAACGCCAGCAGCCGCGACTTGGTGAGACTGCCTTTGCAGGAGCGGGCC
>JBBJNO010000047.1:2434-11866 GCA_037720875.1 Luteimonas sp.
AGCCTTACCGGGAAAGCCACATCGCGCCCAGGTGCGCTCCTACAGAAAGCCGCGTCACATGACATCATCGAGCAGCGCGCTAGGATTTTTCCTACGCTGTGCCACGGCCCGTACCGATGTAATGCTGCATGCGAACAGGCCATGCTCGCAACACATCCGCAGAATCCGCTGAAAGGAACACCGCACCATGATCGATCTCAGCCACATCGATGACCTCTCCCGTCGCCTCAGTGGCCTGGTGCCACCGTCCCTGCGCGAGGGCCGCGAGGAGTTGCAGCAGAACTTCAAGGCCGCGCTGCAGTCCGGCTTGGCCAAACTTGATCTGGTGACGCGCGAGGAGTTCGACGTGCAGCGTGCGGTACTGCTGCGCACGCGCGAGAAACTCGACGCGCTGCAGCAGGCCGTCGCGCAGCTCGAAGCTGTCACGCAGCTCGAATCGGAGTGCATCGCTCCGCCCCCAAACCCGCACGCCTGAGCCCGCCGCCATGGGACTCGCACTCGTGCACACGCGTGCACGCGTTGGCGTCGCTGCGCCGGCGGTGAAGGTGGAAGTGCATCTGGCGGGTGGCATCCCGCGCATGTCCATCGTCGGCTTGCCGGAAGCCGCGGTGCGCGAGGCCAAGGATCGTGTGCGCGCCGCGATCCTGTGCGCGCAGTTCGAATTTCCGGCACGCGTAATCACCGTCAACCTCGCGCCGGCAGATCTGCCGAAGGATGGCGGACGCTTCGATCTGCCCATCGCCATCGGCATCCTCGCCGCGAGCGGGCAGATTCCAGGCGATGCGCTGGACCAGTACGAGTTCCTCGGCGAACTCGGATTGACCGGCGAGTTGCGACAGGTCGACGGCGTGTTGCCCGCCGCGGTCGCGGCCGCGCAGGCCGGACACAAGTTGATCGTGCCGCCGGGCAACGGCGCGGAAGCGGCCTTGGCGCGCGATGTCGTGGCACACACCGCCCGCACACTGCTCGAAGTGTGCGCTGCCCTGAATGGCGTCAAGGTGTTGCCGCTGGCAAACCCGCCCGTGGCACTGCCGTATCGCGGGCCCGATCTGTGCGATGTGCGCGGACAAGCGCATGCGCGGCGCGCGCTGGAAATCGCCGCGGCGGGAAACCACCATCTGCTGTTGATCGGCCCGCCCGGTTGCGGCAAGACTCTGCTCGCCTCGCGCCTGCCCGGCATCCTGCCCGAAGCCTCGGAAGACGAAGCGCTGGAAAGCGCGGCGATCGCGTCGGTCAGCGGGCGCGGACTCGATCCCGCGCGCTGGCGCGAGCGTCCGTACCGTTCGCCGCATCACACCGCGAGCGCGGTGGCGCTGGTCGGCGGCGGCGCGCAACCGCGTCCCGGAGAAATCTCGCTGGCGCACAACGGCGTGTTGTTTCTGGATGAGTTGCCGGAATGGGATCGGCGCGCGTTGGAGGTGCTGCGCGAACCGTTGGAATCGGGTGTCGTCACCATTTCGCGCGCGGCGCGGCAGAATGAATTTCCGGCGCGGTTCCAGCTGGTGGCGGCGATGAATCCGTGCCCATGCGGCTGGGCCGGCGATCCGTCGGGACGCTGTCGCTGCAGTCTCGAAATCATTCGTCGTTATCGCAGCAAGATTTCCGGCCCGCTGATGGATCGGATCGATTTGCAAATCGAGGTGCCGCGTTTGCCGCCATCGGATCTGCGTCCCGATGGACCTGCAAGCGAATCCAGCGCCATCGTGCGCAGCCGCGTCGAGCTTGCCCGCGACGTGCAAACCGCGCGCGCGGGCAAGGCCAACGCACAGCTGACCCAATCCGAGACGATGGCGCACTGCCGCCTGCAACCGCGCGACCAGTTGTTGCTCGAGCGCGCCATCGAATCCCTGCAACTGTCCGCGCGCTCGATGCACCGCATCCTGCGCGTGTCGCGCACCATCGCCGACATGGCCGGCAGCGCGCAGATCAACACCGCGCACCTGACTGAAGCATTGGGCTACCGCCGGGCCGATCGCGGTATGGGGCGGCAGGCGGCGTGATCGCATTCGCTGGTTGTAGGAGCGGCTTCAGCCGCGAGCGCTGACGAGGGAAAGGACAGCACAAGCGACAGCCTGAAGATGCATCTGTCGATGTGTGACCATGCGTTTAAAGCATGCGAGAAATATCTTCCAAGAAATTTATGTCGATCACGACCTCCCGCAGCATGCACTACCTCAGCGCTCGCGGCTGAAGCCGCTCCTACAAAAGCAACGGCCGCGATGGATGTAGGTGCGCATTTATTCGCACGCTTCTGGGCCGGAAAATCATAAGCGTGCGAATAAATTCGCACCTGCGAAGACAAAAACGCGGGATTCAACATGCGCTTGCTAGGATGGCTTGACCGCCTCACCGGGAGCTGCATCTGGAACACCTGCACGCCATCGACCTGCGCCTGTTCGGCGGCGCGCTGCTGATCCTCATCGGCATCGCGTCGTCCTTGCTCGCGCGGCGGTTTGGTGCGCCGTTGCTGCTGGTATTCCTGGTGCTGGGCCTGCTGCTCGGCGTCGATGGCCCGGGCGGCATTCGCTATTCCGACACGCGCTTCACTTTCATGATCGGCTCACTGGCATTGGCGATCATCCTGTTCGATGGCGGCCTGCGCACGCGGGCGGCGCATGTGCGCGGCAGCGTCAGGCCCGCGTTGCTGCTGGCCACCGTGGGCGTGGTGGCCACCGCCGGGCTCACGGCGCTGGCCGCGACGTACCTGCTGAAACTGCCGCCGCTGGAAGCGATGCTGCTCGGCACCATCCTCGCGTCGACCGACGCGGCCGCGGTGTTCTTCCTGATCCGCGCCGGCGGCCTGCACCTCGAACGACGCACCGGCGCGACGCTGGAAATGGAATCGGGCGCCAACGATCCGGTCGCGGTGTTCCTGACCATCGGGCTGACCATGTGGCTTGCCGGCCAGCAGGAAGGCGGCGTGCTTGCGATCGCGCTGAACATGGTGTGGGCGATGTCGGCGGGCCTTGCGATCGGTTATTTCGGCGGCCGCGTGCTGGTGGCGGCGCTCAACAAGTACGACCTGCCCTCGGGCCTGCATCCGTGGCTGGCACTGGCCGGTGCGGTGACGCTGTTTGCACTGACCAACCTGATCGGCGGCAGCGGTTATCTGGCCGTGTACCTGGCCGGTATCGTGATGGCCAACCGTCCGGTGCGCGCGCGCGCCCAGGTGATGTCGGTGCAGGATGCGGCGACCTGGTTCGCGCAGCTGGCGATGTTCCTGCTGCTCGGTCTGCTGGCGACACCAAGCAGGCTGGTGGACGTGGTGTGGCCGGCGCTGGGCGTGGCCGCGTTCCTGATGCTGGTGGCGCGACCCGTCGTGGTCGCGGCCTGCCTGTTGCCGTTTCGCTACCGACTGCAGGAGATTGGTTTCATTTCCTGGGTGGGACTGCGCGGTGCCGTCGGCATCTTCCTGGCCTCGATCCCGTTGCTGGCGGGACTGGAAAACGCCTGGCTGTATTTCAACGTCGCGTTCGTGGTGGTGCTGGCGTCGCTGCTGGTGCAGGGCTGGACGTTGACGCGCGCCGCGTACGCGCTGGGCGTCGCGGTGCCGCGCGCCGATCCCGATACGCGGCGCATCCAGCTGGATCTTCCCGGCCAGCTGGAATACGACATGGTCGGTTATCGCGTCGCGGCGGGCAGCGCCGCGCTGCGCGGCGCGTCATTGCCGGGCCGCGTACGGCTGGCGATGGTGGTGCGCGCGGGTCACGTCTTGTTGCCCGACGATGCCGGCGCGCTGGCGGCCGACGACTATGTCTACTTCCTGACGCCGACCGGGAATACACAGCGACTCGACTGGCTGTTCGCGGAAGCCGCCGATGCCAGGGCCGCGGAAACCGAAACCTTCGGCAGTTTCACCTTGCCCGGCGATGTCGCACTGGGCGAGCTGGCGAAATTCTACGGCCTGACCATTCCATCGCGCTTCGTCGATCGCACCGCCGCGCAGTTGTTCGACGAGCGTTTCGACGAACAGGCGCAGGTCGGCGATCGCCTGGCGCTGGGCAAGGCGGTGCTGGTGGTGCGCAGCCTGAAGGATGATCGCGTGGCGCAAGTGGGATTGAAGTTCACCGGGGTTGGAGAACGACTGCTCAGCGGCCGGTGATTTTTGTAGGAGCGCACTTGGGCGCGATGGGGCTCCACCGGTAACGCCACATCGCGCCCAGGTGCGCTCCTACAAAGATCGGCGCATCAACCAATATCAATCCTTGCGCGGCCACACTTTCCGGTTCGGATCGAACTCCGATGTCGTCATCGCATCCGCACGCGCACCGAATCCGCACACAGCAAGCGGGCCATCGACGAAGCCGGTGAGCCCGATGCACGCTCGATATCGACTTCATCGATCACGGCGGTCATCACCCTGACGAGTCCGATCCGGCTGTAGTGAAGAACGAAGGTCAGCGCCAGGGTGCGCCGCGCGTCGCGGCGTCAGCCTGCCTCCGCCCACACCACCCCCGCCGGATCCAGCTCGGTGGTCTCCATCACGTCGCTGCGCCAGCCGAAGCCGCAGACCGCGAGCGCGCCCCCGCTGACATGGTCGAGGCCGAACGCTTGTTCGATCTGGACCTCGTTGATCGCACCGGTGATGAAGGCGCCGAGGCCGGCCTCGGTTGCGGCCAGGTATAGCATCTGCGACAGGTGCCCGGCTTCCAGCGCGACCACGCGGTAGGCCTTGGCGTGGTGGCGGTATTTCCAGAACGTGCGGTCGAAGCGCGGCGCCAGCACCACCAGCACGTGCGCGTCGGCGAACCAGTGCTGCTGTGCGACCGCGCTCATGATCAGCGCTCGCAGCGGGCCGGCCGGGGTCGGCAGTGGTTCCAGCGCGTGCTCGCGGGCCTGGTAGTGGTACAGGCCGGGGGCGACGCCGGCGACGTGCTGCACGATCAGAT
Source organism: Luteimonas sp. (assembly GCA_037720875.1). GTDB lineage: Bacteria > Pseudomonadota > Gammaproteobacteria > Xanthomonadales > Xanthomonadaceae > JALYOU01. Next base: position 7,324 of record JBBJNO010000047.1, read on the forward strand.
AGGCCTCGACCGGATGCAGGCCGCCGCCGGACGGGCTGTTCTTCTTCAGGAACACCATGTCGTCGCCGACCCGGACCTCGGCCTGCGCGGCGAACACCCGTTGCAGCAGTTGCGCGAACAGCGCGTGCGGCAGCGGCTGGGCCGCATCGAAATTGCGGCAGGTAGTGCGCCGCGCGAGCAGTGCGTCGAACGCGGTCGGGGCGCTGCGCGGCAGCGGGATGCGTTGCGCGGCGTGGCAGCGGTCGGCCGCTTCCGCCGGCGGTGGGCCCAGCACGTCGCGCAGCTCGCGCGCGGTTTCGGTGCCGCTGTCCTTCATCGACTGCACGGCGTCGGCCTGATCCCAGCGGGTGAAGGCATGCAAGGTCGCCGCGAGCGGATGCCAGTAGGTGTTGCGCAGCGCCTCGTCGCGCGCGCGCCACGCGGCGTGCCGCTGGCCGGTGCCGATCAGCAGCCCGGTCTTGAGCAGGCGTTTGACCGTCGCGGGCGGGTGCGCGGCGAGCATGCGGGTGTCGATCCAGTGGTGCGGGCTGAGCGCACCCAGCAGGTCGCGTTCGGCGGCATCGACCTCGACTTCTTCACCCAGGTGCGGCGCCAGCGCCAGCCAGCGGTGTTCGCGGCGCAGGCCATCGCCGCCGGCGAGCAGCACGTCGAGATCGAAACTGGTTTCCTCACGCGGCTCCAGCAACAGCACCGCACAACGACGAATACGCATATCGAACAATCCCCCAGAGAGTCAAACCTCGATGCTTGCAAATACCTGCGAAGCCCCTTAGCGTTCGTCGCGGTGCTGTCTGCCGTCCGCATTGCTCAGGCATTGTCCCTGAGATTGCCGCCGATTTGAGGACTGCAAGTGCGTTACCGGATGCTGGTTCTGTCTCTACACGTCGCACATGCTGGTGGCTGCAACGCGTCGAAAGTTCAGGCAGGGAAGCCGGCTCTTGATGCGTGACTGATGTTCATGAGCCAATCACTACACGCCGAATCATCTTTTTAGGGGAATGGAACGATGGCAACGAAGAAAACTGCTGGCGCGAAGTCCGCACCGCTCGATCCGAAAGTCGCGGACAAGCTGCTGGATCTGCTGAGCACCGATAACGAATTCCGGCGGTTGTTCAAGAAAGACCCGCAGGCGGCGCTGGCTAAAGTCGGGCATCCGGAGTCAAAGGCTGCGGTCGCTGCGCTACGCAAGGGGCCGCCGTTCACGCCACCCGGCCCACCGCCAGTGATTCCGCCAGTCTGGGATTGCATGAGTGTCCAGCGCATTGCGCCGAAGGCCGAGATCATCAGGTCACGGGACACCCTCAAAAGCATGTTTACAAGCGGCCTCGCTTACCTTCCAGTGCAACTGGATGCCGCGAGCGGCGGGGCAGAGAGGCACAAGCGAAAGTGAGCCAGGCGTTCGGTTAGGGCGGCTAAATCACTTAGCCGCCATTTCCTGCACACCGGCAGCAACGAGCTGGGCCGCACGCTGAGAGACCCGATAGCCGTTGCCGATATTGAGGGCCTGCTGGCACTGATAGCAGCCTACTTCTGCATAGGCGAGCCCGCGGCGTAACCGCAACCAGTGGCTCTGCTTGAGCGCGTCCGCCGTTCGCCCGGCATCTGCATAGGCATCGAACAGGGCAACATGGGTCTGGTAGCGCTCGTATCCCGTCAGCAGCGGCAGTAGCAACGCGATCGCGTTTTCCGGCTTTCCCTCCAGCCGTTGCTGCTGAGCGCGAACTACCGTTGCCAGTTCTGCTAAGTCCGCCAGCGCGAACTGCCGGTTACCATCAAGATCTTTGAGAACGCGGCCAGCCAAGTTGCGGTCATCCAGCCGCTGCGCTAGCAACGCAGCCGACAGCGCCACACCAACTAGCTCTTGGGCATCAGTACTAGTGGCTGTGCTGAGCGATGCCAGCGCACGATCAGCGACTTCCTTCGCATGGTTCTTGGCTAGGGAGAGATCGCCGGCGAGCCAATCTGTCACCGCCACTGCGTAAAGGTTCACCAGCCAATAGGTCTCTGGTTCCTTGCTGACCGATTGCAGCGCCTGCGCGGAACTCTTCCTGGCTTCATCCCAGTGTTTTGTGTCGATAGCAAACAGAGCCCGCTCATAAGCAATCGTGGTCTGCTCGGGTGACTTTCTCAACAATGCGTCGGCTTCTGCAAACTTGCCTTGGGCTGCCGCCACCTCGGCTCTTCGAGGCAAGCTATCGCGATTGCCTCCCGCCACCGCTCGACTAAACGCGTTAGCCGCCCCGCGATATTGCTCTGTCGCCAGTAAGCTCCGTCCCAACAAATCATATGCGTTGGCTGCGAGCGGGTTTTGCGTAACTGTGGCGCGTCGTGCATATTTCATCGCTTCTGTGAAGCGGTTGAGGCGCAACAAGCGGTTCGCGGTATTTGCCTGCGCCGCCGGGAAATCTGGATACAGATCGCCCATCAAGCGCCATTTTTCAAGCGCCTTGGACGGCGCATCAAATTCCGCTGCCCAACCATCTAGGTACATTGCGTCGCGCGGTGGCAAGCGTGCCTGCAGTGATTGCGCTTTGCGTAGTGCCGGAACTGCCGCCGCGGCGTTCAACAATGCGTGATCGGCCTTGGCTTGCCCCAACCACGCAAGCGCAAACTTCGGATCCAATTCAGTCGCACGCCGATAGAACTGCAGCGCTTCCGAGTACCGATTGTGCGCATAAGAGTTTTGTCCCAACGCGTACGCCCGCAACGCATCCAAGTTCTTCGTCGTCACCTGCGGCAACGGCGCCGAATCCCGCTCGATCGCCTTCAACGTCTCACCTAACCGCCCGCGCAAGGCGGCGGTAACATCATCGATGGAACCCAGCGCCGAGCCAATGCCGGCGCCATCGGCGGACTCTGCATACACCGTGGTCTGGGTGTGCGGGTCGATGACCTCGGCGCTGACGCGGACGCGGCCGCCGACTTCGGACACGGTCGGCAGGATCACTGCACGCACGCCGTCGCGCAATGCGATCTCCGAGGCAACAGCGCGGTCGAGCGGAGTATTGGGCTTGCGCTGCATGCGTGCCAGCGTGTCGCGCGCCTTCATGTCGCTCAGCACGTTGACGAAACGCGACTGCTCCAGGCTGATGCGGAATGCTTGTTCCAGCGATTCGTCGAGCACCGGCTGGCCGGTGAGGTTGCGCAGGTCGCCGACCACCACCCAGTCGCGCTCGTTGAACGCAATCGCGGGTTGCGGCCGGGTGACGAACCACGCGCCGGTGCCGAGACCGATGACCAACAGCACTTCCGCCGCCAGCGCGGCCGGACGCCGCCACAACGGAATGTCGCGCCAGGCTTTCGCACCGTTCTTCGGCGCGCGCAGCGGTGCGAAACCGGGTTCGCCGACTTCGTAGACATCCTGTCCCTGCGGCACGCCCTTGAAGCGCCAGCGGCCGTAGGATTTCCACAGCAGGTGCTCGCCGCGCTCGCCCAGTTCGCGCGCCGAGCGGTGCATCAGCGGTTCGGCGGTGGACGACATCAGGATCTGTCCGGCGCGCGCCAGCGTCATCAAGCGGCCGGCCATCGGCTTGGCCAGGCCTTCGACTTCCAGCGGTTTTGCGCCGACCTGCACGGCCTCGTCGCTGTTGCGCCAGGTCAGTACTTCGCCGACGTGCAGGCCCGAGCGCGCCTGCAACGTGAGCTTGCGGTTTTCGCCGATGGTGCGCAGGCCGCGCACGTAGTCCAGTGCAAAACCGAGGCCGTCGATGGGGCGCTCGAACAGCAACAGCAGGCCGTCTGACCGATCGATCAAACGCCCGCGCCAGCGTTGCTGCAATTCCAGCACCAGCCGGTCGTGTTCGCGGAACAGATCGGCGGCCGCGCCGTCGCCCAGACGCTCGACCATCGCCGTCGAATCGCACAGGTCGGTCAGCAGCAGCGTCCGCAGTTGCGGCACGGCGGACTCGTGGCGTGCGGCGCTATCGTTCATCGCCTCGGCAGCCATTGCGCAAGGTGGGCGTCAAACTGCGAGCGCCACGCCATCCTGCCACTCGACGCGATTGCCGCCCAGACGCTTGGCGCGATACAGCGCGGCATCGGCGAGCGCGTAGCAGTCGTCCCATTCCTGTTCGGGGGAGACCAGGCAGGCGCCGATGCTGAGCGTGGCGATCTGCGGCGGCGAGGGTTGCATGCGGTGCAACGCGCGTGCGGTGGAGATCACGAAATCCGCCATCCGCATCAACTCCGCTTGCGTATTGGCCTTGATCACCAGGCAGAATTCGTCGCCGCCCAGCCGGCAGGCGACATCCTCCGGACCCGCGGCCGAACGCAGGATATTGGCCACGCCCTGCAACACGCGATCGCCGACCAGATGGCCGTGATCGTCGTTGATGCTCTTGAAGCGATCGCAATCGATCAGCAGCAGGCCGCGTCCCGCCAGCGCATCGCCCTGCCGGCGCTGCTTGAGATGCACCTGGAATCCGCGACGGTTGCACAGGCCGGTGAGCTCGTCGGTGCGCGTGAGTTCCTCGGTCTGGTTGAGTTGATGGGTGGTGGTGCGCAGCGTGTCGAAGGCGGTCTGTAGTTCCAGGTTGCGGCGGCG
>JBBJNO010000048.1:0-2960 GCA_037720875.1 Luteimonas sp.
TCGCGTTCCGGAAGGTGCCGTTGTCCGTGAATATTATTTACGGATAAGTTCTAAGCCTTTTGCGATCATTTTCATGGTTTGCATTGCAGTCTCCTTGCTTACTCAAATGGTCTTTTCCCTGATCGGCTCTAGACAATCGAACAGAGATAATTCTTTGATCGCTCAAGCCAAGTCAGTGCCACTCGTCTATGGACTCGGCTTGGCAATCTTCATCTTGTTGCAGCCTGCCATCACCACCTATAGACGGCATCTCGAATTTGAAGCAGATCGTTTTGGACTTGAGTTCAATAGAGACAATCAAGCCTTGATTGAAATCATGAGTACTGACGCTGCCTCAAATCCGATGCTTTTTAAGGACCCACCTATCACAAAATACTTTCGGGCCACTCATCCAGACATCAGTACCCGCATCGAGTTTGCCCAAACATATCAGCCATGGCTACACAATCAGCCAATGGCGTACAAGCAATACTTCAAGGAATGAGTGCGGGTTTGTGCCTAACAATTCATTCAAGCCTAAGCCGCTTCGCGGCTCGGCTTATTCAGGCGTTAGGTGCCGTCAGTAGTGATATCTCAACTGAGCGATAAGCACTGAATCATCTGCCACTTTGTAGACGATCCTGTGTTCATCACTGATCCGCCGTGACCAATAGCCAGACAATGCATACTTGAGCGGTTCTGGTTTCCCTGTCCCTGTATGCGGCGTCCTCGTGATCTCTTTGATCAAGTCGTTGATCCGTTGCACCAGTTTCTTGTCGATCTTTTGCCAATACAAATAGTCTTCCCAAGCTTGCTCGGTAAAGATCAACTTCACTTGGCCAGGCTCCGCGCCTTGCCCTTGCCCGCCTCTAGCGCTGCAATGCTCTCAAGCAGGCGCTTGGCGTTCTTGGGGCTGCGCAACAGGTAAGAGGTCTCTTCGAGAGACTTGAAGTCATCGAGCGACATCATCACGACTGCCTGCTGGCCGTTGCGCGTGATGATGATAGGCTCATGATCGTCGCAAACGCGATCCATGGTGTCAGCCAGCTTGGCTCGTGCGGTGCTGTAGGTAATTGCGTCCATTGGCATCTCCAGTTGTACATGTATTTGTACATAACCGGCCCCTCAGTGTCAAGGACCGGCACCTAACAATTCATTCAAGCCGAAGCCGCTTCGCGGCTCGGCTTGATTCGGGCGTTAGGCCACTGGAGGGCTCATGCTCAACACCACACTCAAGCAAAACGCATTCTGTTTCTCATCGGAATCCTGGTAGCACTTGCCGCTGTTTTAACCGTGGGCTACACCGCGGCAATGGCTGCTCCAATTTCCCTCTTTGACTGGTTCAAGGGCGCAGGGCTCACCAGGGGCTGGCCTGCTACTGTGGATTCAACAGTAACCTTCGGCCTGGGGCTGGGTCGTATGGCGTTCGTCGCATTGCTCACTATCCTCCGTCTGTCAGTGACACCGACCCTTCAATCTGCGCTTTGTTTCATTGCAGGCGTTATGGTCACTGCCCATGGGTTCGTGCCACTCGCGAACGGTACGCCGTCCCTAGTCTTTTCACGGCGATGGTGGGCTTACGGGTGGAGGTGTCGCTCGTCGTGGGCACGCTGGCGCGTTCACCCTTCAAGACACAACGGCGTGGCCGCCACCTGCGCCGTGCCGTGCAGCTCCGGGCGGTGAGTTCACGGAGCCCGCCTTCGACCGCGCTTGGATTTCCATATCACAAGATTTGTCGGAGACATACGACTTCTATAGTTGTCCGTCAGCCCTCGCAGGCTCCATGCTAGAGGCAGTGGCGGTTCAACGGGGCGGAAAACATGTACTTCATTGGCGCGTGTTTGCCCGCTAACAATTCATTCAAGCTCGGCTTGATTCAGGCGTTAGGGCCGTGGTGTGCATTTCACGAGTCAGTGCGTGGCGGTTGTGCCTAGCCGCGCGGTTGGCCTTCCGTCGCCGTGGCTTTCACTCCTTTCTTCAACTCCGCCAGGGCCGCGTTGATAGGCGAGTCGCCTTCGAGCACTTCGCCGGCTGTATAGCCTTCCTTGCCTTCACCTTCGCCGTCGGCGCGCAAATGGCCTGGTAATGTCGCTTCGGTGTAACCAGCCATGCCGCCGTTGAGTGAAGTTTTTTCTGCATGCAGCAGAACGTCCGGTACGATGCCGCGCGCCTGGATCGACTTGCCGCTGGGGGTGAAGTAACGCGCGGTGGTGAGCTTGACCGAGTCGCCGTTGTCCAGTGGCAGCACGGTCTGTACCGAACCCTTGCCGAAGGTGCGGCTGCCGATGACGCGGGCGCGGTTGTTGTCGCGCAAGGCACCGGCGAGCACTTCCGATGCGCTGGCCGAACCTGCATCGACCAGCACCATGACCGGCGCGCCGTCCAGGCGATCGCCGGGTGTTGCGCTGAACTCCGAATCGCTGATGGCGATGCGGCCGCGCGTGCTGACGATCTTGCCTTTGTCCAGCAATTCGTCCGCCATCTGCACGGCCGAGGTCAACAGGCCGCCTGGATTACTGCGCAGGTCGAGTACCACGCCGCGCAGTTTGCCGCCGCTTTGTGTCTTGAGCTTGTCCAGCGCGGTGACGAAGTCGGCCGCCGTGTCGGCCTGGAAGGTGCTGACGCGCACGTAGCCGTAGCCGGGTTCGAGCATGCGGCTGCGCACGCTGGCGACGCGGATTTTCTCGCGGGTGAGGGTGACATCGAACGGCTTGGGGGTGCCTGCGCGCACGATGGTCAACGTCACCGCACTGCCGGGTTTGCCACGCAATGGACTCGACGCGCCGTCCTCCAGTTCGATGGGCTTGCCGTCGATGGCGATGATCAGGTCGCCGGCCTTGATGCCGGCGCGCGCGGCCGGCGTGTCGTCGATCGGCGCGACCACGCGCATGGTGCGGTCGGGGAGCTGGAACAATTCCACGCCGATGCCTTCGTAGGCGCCGTCGGTCTGCTCGTCGAACACGCGCGCATCGGCCTTGTCG
>JBBJNO010000048.1:2970-11756 GCA_037720875.1 Luteimonas sp.
GTCCACGTAGGCCTGCTTGATCGCGTTGTAGACGGCGACGTAGCGGCGGATCTCGTCGAGTGGGACTTTCGACGTGACGGTCTCGGCGGCATCGGGATCATCGCTGGCGGCGACTTCGGGCGCTTTCTGTTGTTGCTGCGCGAATGCGGGCACGAATGCGAAAGCCAGGGGCAACGCGACGAGGCAGGCGGTCAACGAGCGGATGTGCATCGGGAGCTCCGGTGAAACGATCAAACGAGTGGGGTTCGACACCGCGCTGGCGCACGGGTTCACTCCGATTATGCAACCAGCCGTGTGGCGCGGCTGCATTGATTCAGCGGCGCCGGTTCAATGGCTCCGATTCAATGTTTCTGCAGCCAGGTATTGGGATTCACCGGCTGCCCGTTGCGGCGCAACTCGAAATACAGCGCCGGGCGACCCTGCCCGCCGGAGTTCCCGACGTTGGCGATGGCATCGCCACGTTTGACGCTGTCGCCCGCATCACGCAGCAGCGCGTCGTTGTGCGCATACAAGCTCATGTAGCCGTTGCCGTGGTCGACGATGGAAATCAGGCCGTAGCCGCTCATCCATTCGGCGAAGACCACGCGGCCATCGGCCACCGCGCGCACGCTGCTGCCGGCGGGCGCACCGATCAGCACGCCGGAACTGGCACGGCCATCGGGCATGGTGCCGCCGTAACCTGCGAGCAGGGTGCCGTTGAGTGGCCAGTTCATGCCGCCGACCTTGATGGGGATTGCAGAAGCAACGTTAGAGGTCGCGCGCGATCCAGCGGATCGCGCGCGGCTGGATTTCGCCGGCTTGGCAGGTGCATTCGATGCAGCCGCGCGTTGTCGTGCGGCCTTCGCGGCCTTGGCATCTCTCGCCGTCCTGGCAGCCGCGGCACGCAGTCGCGACAACACTTGTTCCAGCGATCTTGCATCGCGCCCAAGCGCTTTTTCGCGCGTCGCGCGATCCTGGTAGCGCTGGTCGAGCTGCGCCATCAGGGCGGCGCGCTGCTTCCGGTCGCGCTCGAGCTGCGCAAGTTCGGCACGACGCTGGCTGCGCGCGCTGTCGAGCGCCGCACGCTTGTGCGCGATCTGGCGTTCGACCGTTTCCAGCCCGCGCAATGCCTCGTTAAGTTGCGCGATGCGTCGCGCACGATCGCGTTGCAGATAGCGGTGGTAGGTCAGCGTGCGGCTGCTGGCGGCGACGCGATCCTGCGCCAGCATCACCTTCAGTGGCGCATCGCTGCCGACCATGTAGGCCGCGCGCAACAGACGCGCCAGTTCGGCGCGCTGCACACCCAGCAATGCCCGCAGCGCGTCACGTTTTTTCTGCAGTTCGTGTAGTGCGGACTGGTCGCGCACCAGCTCGGTTTCGGTCTCGCTCAAGGCGCGGGTCGATGTCCCGACTTGTTCATCCACCCTGCGCAGGTCGCGCGACACGCTGCCACGCTCGCCTTCGAGCCTGCGCCGCTCCGCTGCGATGACCTTCAGCTCGCTGCGCACGCGTTGCAGCTTGCGTTCGGTGTCGCGGTTGTCTTGTGCGTTGGCCGGCACGACCGACAACGCAATCGCGAAGGCCAGCGCTTGCATGATGATGGCAATTGCGACGCGCATCAGGCGAACAACGTACGCCCCGTCATGTCGCCCGGTTGCGACATGCCAAGCAGGTCGAGGACGGTCGGGGCGACGTCGCGCAATGCACCGCCTTCGCGCAGTCGGACGCCATTCCTCGCTCCGACATAAACAAACGGCACCGGGCCGACGGTGTGCGCGGTGTGCGGCTGACCGGTGACCGGATCACGCATCATTTCCAGGTTGCCGTGGTCGGCGGTGATCAGCAGCGCGCCATGCGCGGCGCGGACCGCAGCCTCGATCTCGCCGATGGCGACATCGACCGCCTGCGCCGCAAGGATCGCCGCCTGCAGATTCCCGCTGTGTCCCACCATGTCCGGGTTGGCGATGTTGCAGACGATGACGTCGAAGCGTCCCGACGCGATGGCATCGACCAGCTTGGCGGTGAGTTCCGGACAACTCATTTCCGGCTGTAGATCGTAGGTGGCCACCCTGGGACTCGGGATCAGCACACGCTCCTCGCCCGCGTACGGCGCCTCGCGGCCGCCGCTGAAGAAGAAGGTGACGTGCGCATATTTTTCGGTTTCGGCGATGCGCAACTGGCACATGCCGTGCGCCGCGACAATTTCGCCCAACGAATGTTGCAGGTCATCGGCGGCGAATGCGACCGCCGCCGGAAGCCTGGCATCGTATCCGGTCAGCGTGACGAAACGCGACAAGCGTGGGCGACGCGTCTCGAAGCCGGCGAAGGCAGGGTCGATGAAAGCTGCGCTGAGCTGGCGCGCGCGGTCGGCGCGGAAATTCATGAATACGATCGCGTCACCGTCGCGCATCGGTTGCGCGCCATCGAGCACGGTCGGCGCGACGAACTCATCGGTCTCGCCGCGCGCATACGCGGCATGCAGCGCCGCCAGCGCATCGACGGCGACGGCGTCGCTGCGCGCTTCGACGATCGCATCCCAGGCGCGATGCAGCCGCTCCCAGCGCTGGTCGCGATCCATCGGGTAGTAACGTCCGCTGATGGTGGCGATGTGCGCATTGCCCTGCATCGCGCATACGGACTGCAATGCGGCGATGCTGGGTTCGGCCGATTGCGGCGGCATGTCACGGCCATCGAGGAACGCATGCACGGCGACGCGGGGCACGCGCATGCGTTTGGCCAGGGCGAGCATCGCGAAGAGGTGTTCCTGATGGCTGTGCACCCCGCCGGGCGACAGCAGGCCCATGACGTGCAGCGTGCCGTCGTAATCGCGCGCCGCGTCGCAGGCCGCGCGCAGTTCGTGGTTGTCGAAAAAGCTGCCATCCTCGATCGCCGCATCGATGCGGGTCAGGTCCTGATAGACGATGCGCCCCGCGCCAAGGTTCATGTGGCCGACTTCGGAATTGCCCATCTGCCCATCGGGGAGGCCCACGTGGCGTCCTTCGGTATGGATCAGCGTGTGCGGCGCCTCGGCCCAGAGCCTGCGCCAGTGCGGCAGCGTGGCCTGTGCGAGGGCATTGTCGGCGGGATCGTCGCGGTGGCCCCAGCCATCGAGGATCAGCAGGACGACAGGCTTGGGCCGGGTTTGGGGTGGCGTGCGCTTGGAAGGGTCGGACATGTCGGATGTTCCAGTGACTTGCGGCAGATGCCCCCGCGAGCGGGCCATGCGATTGTACCCACGCGCTTTAAACGCCCGCCGCGCCACGCGCATCAGAGTGCTATCCACCGCCAAACAGGAAACGACCCCATGATCCGCAACCGCGTGACGCTCGCGCTTACGCTTGCCCTTGTCAGCACCGCGGCCCGGACCGCGCCCCAACAGGACATCGAGAAGATCAACGGCAGCATTTCCGCCGAAGCCGGGCAGGTCGTCGGCACCCTGGAAACGGTCAACGGCAGCATCCGCATCGAGACCGGCGCGCGCGCGCGCAACGCCGAGACGGTCAACGGCAGCATCACCGTCGCCGCGCGTGCACAGGTCGGCGACATGGAAACCGTCAATGGCAGCATCCGCGTCGCGCAGGAGGTGCGCATCGACGGCCACGTGGAAACCGTCAACGGCAGCGTGTTCGTTGATCGCGGCGGCAATGTCGATGGCGATGTCAGCACCGTCAATGGCGCGATTGGCCTGGTCGATACCGATCTGTCGGGTGGCATCGAAACGGTCAACGGCGACATCACCGTCGGCGCGCGTTCACACGTCAAGGGTGGCATCAAGGTCGAGAAACCGAACAGCCGCTGGATGCCGATCAGCATCGGCAAGCGCAAACCGCCGCGCATCGTCATCGCCGCGAACACGGTGGTCGAAGGCCCGTTGGTGTTCGAGCGCGAAGTGAAGTTGTACGTGCACCAGAGTGCAAGGATCGGCCCGGTCACTGGCGCGACCGCCGTGCGTTACAGCGGTGATCGTGCGCCGGCAGATTGACGCATTGCTGGCGAGTTAAATCCCCTGGGAGCGGCGCACAGGACGTGCGTCGCTTTTTTTGGCGCGGGTTTTTCGGATGCTCTAGGCGTCATGCAAATAAAGCAGCGGAGCAAGCTCCGCTCTGCAGGAAGAGCCATTTTGTTCAGGCCTTCCTAACATGACCGGACCAGCCCGGTGGGTCGCGCTAGAATCGAGGCCTTCCAGCCCGGAGGTCCGCATGACACGCTCCCCGATCGCACTCGCCGCCGCACTCGCCGCCGCACTCGCCGCCGTACTCGCCGCCGTACTCGCCTTGACCGCCTGCAAACGCGACCAACCCGCGCCTGCGCCAGCACCGCCGCAGGCACCTGCAGCCCCGGCCGCATCCACTTACACATTCGACCCCGCCCTCCGCAGCGAAGACTTCGCCGAGTTGGTGCAGACATTGTCCTCGGACGCGTTCGAGGGTCGCGCACCCGGCAGCGCCGGCGAGGAAAAAACGGTCGAGTACATCAAGGCGCAGTTCGAGCGCATCGGCCTGCAGCCCGGCAACAACGGCAGCTTCTTCCAGGTCGTGCCGATGACCGAAACCACCGCCGACGAAACCACCGCGCTGAAGATCGCGGCCGCGACGCCGTACGAACTGAAATTCGGCAGCGACATGGTGATCGGCACGCGTAGCGGCAAGACCAACGTCAAGCTTGACGGCAGCGACATGGTGTTCGTCGGCTATGGCGTCAATGCGCCGGAGTTGAACTGGAACGATTACGCCGGCATCGACGTCAAGGGCAAGACCGTGGTCATGCTGGTCAACGATCCGGGCTTTCATGCCAACGACGGGAAGCTGTTCGAAGGCAAGCGCATGACGTACTACGGGCGCTGGACGTACAAGTTCGAGGAAGCCGCGCGCCAGGGCGCCGCCGCCGCGCTGATCATCCATGACGACGCGGGCGCGTCCTACGGCTGGGACGTGGTGAAGAATTCATGGTCGGGTGCGCAGTTCGACCTGCGCGTGGCCGACGATCCCGCGCGGCGTTTGCCGGCGCAGGGCTGGATCACCACCGATGCGGCGAAGAAGCTCTTCGTCGATGCCGGACTCGATCTTGCCGCGCAATACAAGGCGGCCAACAAGAGCGGCTTCAAGCCGGTGCCGCTGAACGCGAAGCTGTCGGTGGACTTGAACAGCACCATCGACGAGAAACAGTCGCGCAACGTGGTCGGCGTGCTGCCGGGCGCGAAACGCGCCGACGAAACCGTTCTCTACATGGCGCACTGGGATCACCTCGGCAAGCACGACGACGAGATAAATCCTGATGGCAGCGGTGACAACATCTACAACGGCGCCGTGGACAACGCGACCGGCGTCGCCGGCATCATCGAGATCGCCGGCGCGTTTGCCGCGCAGAACCCGAAGCCTGATCGTTCAGTGGTGTTTCTCGCAGTGACGCTGGAAGAGTCCGGTTTGCTCGGCTCCAAGTACTACGTCGCGCATCCCACCGTACCGCTCAACCGCATCGCCGGCGTCATCAACACCGACGCGATGTCGGTGTCGGGCAAGACCCGGGACATCACGGTGGTCGGCTTCGGCAATTCGGAACTGGAGGACTTGTTGAAGCCGATCGCGGAGCAGCAGCAACGCACGCTGCATGCCGAAACCAACACCGCCGCCGGCTACTACTTCCGCTCCGATCACTTCAACTTCGCCAAGGCCGGCGTGCCCGCGCTGTATGTCGATGGCGGCGACGATTTCGTCGACGGCGGCAAAGCGGCAGGCGAGGCGGCGGCCAAGGACTACACCGAGAACCGCTATCACAAGCCTGGCGATCAGTACGATGCGGCCACGTGGAAACTCGACGGCGTGCTGGATGATTTGAACGCGGTGTATGGCGTTGGTCGTGAGCTCGCATCGTCGGCCCAATGGCCGAACTGGTACGAGGGCAATGCGTTTCGCGCTGCGCGGGATGCGTCGATGACGGCACCTCTGGCAACGGACACTTCAACCAAGCCGTGAGCTCCTGCTGGTGGCATCACATGTCATTGCAATCAACTCAATGATGACGCGACAAATTTTTAGCCCGTCATCCCGGCGAAAGCCGGGACCCAGTTACGAGGGTCAATGATCCAGGCTGGGTCCCGGATTTCGCCGGGATGACGACTTTCTCCTGATTTTTTTCCCTAAAGCCCAGACATGGAAACACGATGACCATCGCCTATACCTGCATCCTGATCGCCGCGCTTCTCCCCTATATCTGGGTGGTCATCGCCAAGAGCGGCGGCCCGCGCTACGACAACCGCGATCCGCGCGGGTGGATGGCCAAGCAGGAGAATCCTCGCGTGCATCGCGCCAGCGCGGCGCAGTTCAATGCCTTCGAGGCGTTCGCGCCCTTCGCCGCGAGCGTGTTGATGGCGCAGTTCGCGGGTGTCGATCCGCAGCGCATCACCTGGCTGGCGATCGCGTTCGTCATGCTGCGCGTGCTGCACGGCGTGTTGTATGTCGCCAACAACGCGAGATTGCGCAGCGTGGCCTGGGCCGGCGCCTTCGGCTGCGTGTTCGCGTTGATGGTGATGTCGGTGCTGCGGATCGGCGGCTGAGGTGCGCGTGCACACTCCACTAGCGTGCAGACGACGCACGCTGTTGCTGTTACTGGCGATCGCGGTGGCCAGCCCGGCACAGGCAGCGTTGTCCCAGCGCAATATCGACGTTCTGCACTATGCCGTGGAGATCCAACCCGACATCGCCGCCAAAACCATCCAGGGTCACATCGTCGTCCGCTTCGCCGCCACCTCGAGTGCGCTGCGCAGCATCGAGCTGGATAACGACGGACTGACCGTCGATGCCGTGCGCGAGGCGGGAGCACGACTCTCGTTCACGCAACACGACAAGCGCCTGCATATCCAGCTGAAACGGCCAGCGCAGCAGGGCGAGCAACGCGATATCGAAATCGACTATCACGGTGCGCCGCGTTTCGGACTGCAGTTCCATCCTGATCGTTCGCAGGCCTACACGATCTTCTCGACCAGCCAATGGCTGATCGGCATCGACGCGCCGGACGAACGCGCATCGCTCGAACTCACGGTCACGCTGCCTGCAGGATTCAAGGCTGTTGGCAACGGGCGGCAGATCGAGCATCGCGCGCTCGCCAATGGCCTTGAGGTGTACCGATGGCGCCAGGACATGCCGGTGCCTGCTTACACGTTCGGTTTTGCCGCCGGCAAGTTCAACGAGGTGATTGCAGCGGCAGGCGACGTGCAATTGCGCTTTCTCAGCGACGCGCTTGACGAGGGCGAACTACGCAAGGTGTTTGCGGACACCGCCGACATGCTGCGCTACTTCGAACGGCGCGCGGGCGTGCCGTACCCGGGCAAGCGCTACACGCAGGCACTGGTCGCCGACACCATCGGACAGGAACTGGCCGGCTTCTCGCTGATGTCGGAGTCCTATGGCCACGAGGTGCTGGCCGACTCCCACAATGAATCGTTGATCGCGCACGAGGCCGCGCACCAGTGGTGGGGCAACATGGTGACGTGCGAAAGCTGGAACGAGTTCTGGCTCAACGAAGCGTTTGCCAATTTCCTCGCCGCCACCTACATGGAGCATCGTTTCGGAAAAGCCGAGTACGAAAAATCGGTGTCCCGCTGGCGAGTCCGTCATCAAAAGCTGAAAGCCGAAGGCAAGGACAAACCCTTGGTGTTTCCGGACTGGAACAAGCCGACTTCCGATGATCGCGCCGTGGTCTACCAGAAAGGTGCCTATGTCCTGCACCTGTTGCGCGCGCAACTCGGCGAGGACATCTTCTGGCGCGGGATCCGCGACTACACCCGCACGCATTTCGGAAAATCCGTGACGACGCGGGATTTCCAGACGGCAATGGAACAGACCGCCGGCAAGCGGCTCGACACATTCTTCGACGCGTGGGTGTATTCATCCGATCATCGATGACACGTGGCCGCCGCAGAAGCGCACGGACAGAAACCCGCTAATGCGATTTTGAGGACGCGGTCATGACACCATCACCCGGCTGCGACCAGCCGCACCCGCGCGAAGTTGCGCTTGCCCACCTGCAGCACGCCTTCAAAGCCCGGGGCGAAGCTGGTTTGCGGATCCTCGACGATGTGGCCGTCGACGCGCACCGCGCGCTCCCTGAGTTTGCGTGTGGCTTCGGCATTGCTGGGCGTGACGCCTGCGGCGGTCAGCAGCGCGGCAATCCGCAAGCCTTCCTTCGGCACCGCGACATCCTGCAACGGCAGCAACGTCGTGTCGCCCTCGCCGCGCACCACCGCGTGCCAGCCGGCGACCGCGGTATCGGCAGCGGCTACATCGTGGAAGCGCGCAGCGAGCTCACGCGCGAGACGCAATTTCACGTCGCGCGGGTTCAGCCTGCCGCTTGCGATGTCGTCCTGCAAACGCTTCACTTCATCGATGCCGATCTCGAAACTCAGCAACTCGATCCACTTCCACATCAGTTCGTCGCCGATCTTCATGGTCTTGGTGACGATGTCGATGGCCGGTTCGTTGATGCCAATGGTGTTGCCTAGCGACTTCGACATCTTCTGCACGCCGTCGATGCCTTCCAGCAGCGGCATGGTCAGCACGATCTGCGGTGGCTGCCCGTGCTGCTCCTGCAACGTGCGCCCCATCAGCAGGTTGAATTTCTGGTCGGTGCCGCCGAGTTCGACATCGGCCTGCAACGCCACCGAGTCGTAGCCCTGCACCAGCGGATACAGGAACTCGTGGATCGCGATCGGTTGCTGCGCGGCATAGCGCTTGGCGAAATCGTCGCGCTCGAGCATGCGCGCGACGGTGTGCTGCGCGGCGAGCCGGATCATGTCGACGGCCGTCATCACG
>JBBJNO010000295.1:0-3074 GCA_037720875.1 Luteimonas sp.
AGCGCCGCCGGGCTGATCATCATGCGCCTTGCCACCTTGCGCAGGGCCTGCGCCACGTCATCGGGAACCGTTGCCCGCGATTGCATGTTGGCGCTGCCGTCGCCCTGCACATCGCGCAAATTGAAGGGCGCCGTTGGCTCTTCAATATCACCAAGTTGCTTGCGGAAGAAAGCTTGCGCGGGGGTGCCGACATTCCCATCGGCAGCATGAGCAATGAACTCACGGTATGCAACAGGCGCCGGCAAGGTGTCCGCGCGCCCAGTCAGAAACGCGTAGACTTCCGCCTGCAAGATATTCAGGGAGCTGGCATCGTCGACCAGGTGATGCAATTGCAGCAGGAACAAGTGGCGCCCCGAATCCGGATCGGTAGCGAGCCGCACGCGCACCAGGGGGGCGGTGCCGAGGTCCATCCATTGCTGCTCGGGCGCGCACAGCGCTTGCATTTCCGCCTGCACGTCTTGTCCGGGCCCGAATTCAAGCCAGCTCACCGGCAGGGTCGCCTTGCGATAGACCACCTGCACCGGCGCCGCCAGGTCGTTCCACAATACCGCCGTGCGCAAGGCATCGTGGCGTTCGATCATGCACTGGAACGCCTCCAGGAACGCCGCCACCTGCGCCATCGTCCGCACGCTGAACAGCATGGGCAGCACGTACGGGTCGCTGCGATTACTCAAGCGGTGGTGAAACAGGATGCCTTCCTGGAGCGAAGCGAGCGGATAGATATCCTGCACGTTGGCCGCGCCGCCCGGCACTTGCGCGACGATGCCCGCCACCTCTTGCGCCGTCAGGCTGACCAGAGGCAGCATGTCGGGATCGATCTGCGTGCAGTCGTCGGGAATGCGATTGGGCGGCGCACGGAATACGGACCCCGATTGCGCCGTCGCATCGATCAGCGCCGCCAAGTCAGCCAGCGTGGACGTCGTGAACAGCTGGCGGGCCGCGATCGATACGCCGCTCTTCTGCAGACGCGCAATCACCTGGATGACCAGCAGCGAGTGTCCGCCCAAGCGGAAGAAATTGTCGCTCGCGCCGACTCGTTCGACGCCGAGCACCTGCTCCCATACCGCGCACAGGATTTTTTCGGTCGCCGTGGCGGGTGCAACGTAGACGGCCTGTTGCTGCGTCGCGTCCGGCTCGGGCAGCGCCTTGCGGTCGATCTTGCCATTCGGGCTCGAGGGCAGACTGGCCAGCACGACAAACGCCGCCGGCACCATGTACTCCGGCAGGCTGGCGGCCAGATGGCGGCGCAACTCGTCGACATCGACGTCGACGCCATCGCTCGTCACCACGTAGGCAAGCAGGCGCTTGTCGCCGGCCGCCGAATCCCGGGCCAGCACCACCGCCTCGTTCACCAGCGCGTGCGAAGCCAGCGCGTTTTCGATTTCGCCCAGTTCAATCCGGAAGCCGCGGATCTTGACCTGATGGTCGATCCGGCCCAGATATTCAATGTTGCCGTCCGCTAGCAATCGCACCAGGTCGCCCGTTTTGTACAGGCGCTCGCTGCTGGCCGGATCGGCGGCATCGTAAAACGGGTTGGCAATGAATTTCTCGTCCGTCAGTTCGGGGCGGTTCACATAGCCGCGCGCCAGGCCCACGCCGCCGATGTGCAGCTCGCCGGCCACGCCTTGCGGCGCCAGCTGTTGATCCATCACATACAGCTGGATGTTGTGGATGGGCCGGCCGATCGGTACGCTGCCCAGATCGGCGCTCAGCTGCGAACAATCCCAGAAGCTGACGTCGATCGCCGCTTCGGTCGGACCGTACAGATTGTGCAGTTCGGTGCCCGGGCATTGCGCATGAAACTGGGCAACGTGGTGCAGCGTCAGTGCTTCGCCGCTGCAAAATACCTGCTTGAGCGAGTTGCAATGCGACAAATCGCCAAGCGCGAGCATGCTGCCCAGCATGGATGGAACGAAGTGCAGCTTGGTGATCTGTTCAGCGCGAATCAGTTCCGTCAGGTACACGGGATCCTTGTGCCCTGCCGGCTTGGCAAGCACGAGGCGCGCCCCTACGCTGAGCGGCCACATGAATTCCCAGACCGACACGTCAAAGCTGAACGGCGTTTTTTGCAAGATCCGGTCCGACGGCGATGCGCGGTACTGGCGATCCATCCAGTCGATCCGGTTCACCAGCGCGCGATGTTCCACCATCACGCCCTTGGGATTGCCGGTCGAACCCGAGGTATAGATCACGTAGGCAAGATGGCTCGCCGTCACCCCCAGCGATGCCGTTGAGACATTGGCCACCGGTTGCGTGGCCAGTTGCGCCAGCACTTGCGCGTCATCCATGCACAGCGCCTGCGCAGCGCCGATCGGCGTTCTTTGCCGCACATGGCTTTGGGTCAGCACGGTCGTCAACTTGGCGTCGTCCAGCATGTAGGCCAGGCGCGCTTCCGGGTAATCTGGATCGAGCGGCACGTAGGCCCCGCCGGCTTTCAGGATGCCGACGATACCGATCACCATCTCCAGCGAGCGCTCCACGCACAGGCCCACCAGCGTGTCCGGCTTGACCTGCCGCTCCGTGACCAGATAGTGCGCCAGCTGGTTGGCCTTGGCGTTCAGTTCGCCGTAGCTCAGCTGCTCGCCTTCGAACACCACCGCCACCGCGTCCGGATTGGCTGCCGCCTGCGCCTCGATCAGTGCGTGGATGCAGGTATCGCGCGGGAAGTCGGTCGTCGTGGCGTTCCATTCCACCAGCAGCTGGCGGCGCTCGGCGGCGCCCAGCATGTCGGCCGTGAATACGCTGGCCTGCGGTGCGTTCACGAAGGCATTCAGCAGGGTCTCGAAATGCCCCGCCATGCGCGCAATCGTTTCCGCTTCGAACAGGTCGGTGCTGTACTCCCAGACCAGCGCCAAGCCTGCCACGCTCTCGCTGATGTTCAGCGTCAGGTCGTATTTCGCGACGGCGCCGGTCTGCTCGACCGGACTGAGCGTCAGCCCCGGCAGTTCCAGCCGGCCGTCCGCATTGTTCTGCAGGATCAGCATGATCTGGAACAGCGGACTATGGCTCAGGCTGCGTTCCGGTTGCAGGCGCTCGACGATCTGCTCGAACGGCACCTGCTGGTGCGCGTAGGC
>JBBJNO010000296.1:0-3046 GCA_037720875.1 Luteimonas sp.
TTGCTTTCGGCGAGCGCGCGCAGCAACGCGGGCGAAAGCCCGAGGGTTTCAAACGACATTTAGGTGGAACTCCAGGTAAAAATCCGCATGTGAGATGCGGATTGACCCGAAGCGTTCCCTTGAACCGCGCGACGAGTCATCAAATTTGACGAATCCGGGGTATCCGGTTCGTGTCTGCGCGACGAAAGACGTGCGGGAGAAGGCCGCACAGGGCGGCAGGCTTACCTAGGAATCGTACCTGCCAAAGGCAGGCGGTTCAGCCGTGTTGCAAACGGGGCGGACTGTACGCGAATGCGGCGCAACTAGCCAGCTGGCAGGAGATTCACGTTCAGGCTGGTCGCCGTAGGGCGGGTCTCGACCCGCCGTTTCTCAAACAAGGTGAAGACAGTAGACCAAGTGAAGCAGGTGGAGCGAAGGCGGGTCGAGAGCGCCTGCAACATCAGAGTTCATTGCCTTTGGATGCACGCAAGGTCTGTGCAACCATTCGCCGAGGAATCGCGGGGGAGCCCACATGAGAAGCCGTTCGAGCAGGCAGAGTCCGGGCGTGGTGCTGGCGAGGCTGCTGCTGGTCAGCATGTTCGTGTTGATGGGCGCTTATCGATTGCTGGGCGCCTATCAGGGATCGCCCACGACAGGCGCGGCGCTAGTGCTCAGCTCGCTTGAACTCGCATTGGGGCTGCTGGTCGCCGCAGGCTGGAGATTGCGTTGGACCGCTTCGATCGCCGCTTTTTTGCTGCTGGCCGATGCGCTCTTGACACACAAGTTCTGGACGTTGACCGGCGACGCACGCGATACGCAACTGCTGCACTTCATGAAGAACATGAGTCTTGTCGGCGGCTTCCTGCTGCTGTCGCTGATGTCGGCGAACAAATCGCGCTATTGATACGCATGCGGCTGCGAAGGAATCGGCATCCACACGTTGTCATACCTGCAGCGTCATCCCCGGCCGCGCCAGCTGCACCGTGATGCCATCGCGCGCACCGATCTCGCCCGCCAACGCTTCGCGCGCCTTGTCTTCACCGTGCACCAGCACCAGCGGCGGATGCGTATGGAAGCCGCCGTACCACGCCATCAATCCCTGCTGATCGGCATGCGCCGACAAGCCGCCGACGGTGTGCCGCTGCGCATTGACGCGGTAATCGCGGCCGTGGATGCGCACCCACTTGGCGCCATCGACCAGCCTGCGCCCGAGCGTGCCTTCGGCCTGGTAGCCGACGAACACCACATGCGCATTGCCGCGGCCGAGGTTGTGCTTGAGGTGATGCAGGATGCGGCCGCCGTTGGCCATGCCGCTGCCGGCAATGATGATCGCGCCGCTCTCGATGCGATTGATCGCCATCGATTCGCCCGACGTGGCGGTGATGTGCAGATTGGGCAGGCGGAACGGATGCGGCTTCGATTTCCACACGCGTTGCGCGTCTGCATCGAACAGGTGTTCGTGCCTGTCGTAAACCCCGACCACCTTGCCTGCCATCGGGCTGTCGAGAAAGATCTTCCAGCGCGACAGATTCCAGTCGTCCCAGTGCTTGGCAAACCAGTACAGCAATTCCTGCGAGCGGCCGACGGCGAATGCAGGAATCAGCACGTTGCCCCGGTCGCGCCATGCGTCCTCGAAAATAGTCCCGAGCTCGCGGACGGTATCGAGCCGGTCGCGATGGTTGCGGTCGCCGTAGGTCGATTCCATCAGCACCAGGTCGGCGTCTGCAATGGTGGCGGGGTCGCGCAGGATCGGTGTGCCTTTCGGTCCGAGATCGCCTGAGAACACCAGCTTTTTTCCATCGGCCCAGAGTTCGACGATGGACGAGCCCAGGATGTGTCCCGCATCGCGGAAAGCGATGTCGATGCCCGGAAAAATTTCGCTGCGTTGATCGTAGGGCAGCGTCCTGATCAATCGCATCGCCGCTTGCACATCGTCGCGCGTATACAGCGGCAGCACTTCGCTTTCGCCTTTCAGGCGTCCGCGATTGGCGCGTTCGGCTTCGCTCTCGGCCAGCGAGGCCGAATCCAGCAACATGATCGGCATCAACTCGGCGGTGGCCTGCTGCGCGTAGATCGGACCTCGGAAACCGCGCTTGACCAGCAACGGCACGCGGCCGATGTGGTCGATATGCGCGTGGCTGATCACCAGCGCATCGAGTGTGGTCGCATCGAAAGCGAATGCTTGGGCGTTGCGCGCTTCGGCCTCGCGGCTGCCCTGGATCATGCCGCAGTCGAGCAGGATGCTCTGGTGGCCCGCGGTTTCGAGCAGGTGCAGCGATCCGGTGACCTCGCCCGCCGCTCCGTGGAAGTGCACGCGCATGCATGTTCCTTGACCCGTTAATGATGCCAAGAAACCTAGCACGCTGCTGCATGACGCAACGCGATCACGGCGAATGTAAAAAATCCATGAGGGCACAGACATGACCTTCGACACCCGCTGTACACGGCGGGCCGGCGTAGAGTCGCGCGACTGCCCCGTGTGCATCGGGGCTTTTTCATCCTTCCAAACCCAATCGATAGACCGGCCGGAGTCCATGTGACCGTGAACAAACCAAACATCCTGATGTTGTCCGTCGCCATCACCCTCGCCCTTGGCGCCTGCAAAAAAGACGGCGATGCCGCCAAGCCCGCAGCCGATGCCGTCAAGCCTGCCGAGTCCGACATCACCCTGGACGAAAGCAACCTGCCGCCGGTAAACCGCTTCGCCATCGGCGACCTCGACGCCAGCAAGAACGCATGCACCGACTTCGGCGGCTACGTCAACGGCAAATGGCTCGCCGCCAACGACATCCCCAGCGATCGCACCAGTTGGGGCGCGTTCGAGATGCTCGACGAGCGTTCGACATCCGTGCAGCGCCAGCTGGCCGAACAGGCCGCGGCCGATGCCAATGCCACCGGCGTCAAGGACATCGTCGGCGATTTCTGGTCCACCGGCATGGATGAGGCCAAGGTCAACCAGCAGGGCATTACCCCGCTGAAGGGCCATCTGGACAAGATC
The DNA here is from genome assembly GCA_037720875.1 of Luteimonas sp. Classification (GTDB taxonomy): domain Bacteria; phylum Pseudomonadota; class Gammaproteobacteria; order Xanthomonadales; family Xanthomonadaceae; genus JALYOU01. Next base: position 2,978 of record JBBJNO010000296.1, read on the forward strand.
GCCGCGCTCGACAGCAAGGAAGCCGTCGCCGAGTACCTGCGCACCAGCGCGGCCACCGGCGAGAACTTC
>JBBJNO010000049.1:0-11516 GCA_037720875.1 Luteimonas sp.
GCGAAGGCGGCCGCACGGTCGGCGCCGGCGTGGTGGCCAAGATCCTCAAGTGACGATGTGACCCGTGCGCACGCGCACGGCTTTGTCACATCGTCATCCCCGCGCAGGCGGGGATCCAGCTCCAAGAAAGCACGTCATCCCCGCGCAGGCGGGGTGCAGTTCTAAGAAAGCACGTCATCCCCACGCAGGCGGGGTGCAGTTCTAAGAAAGCGCGTCATCCCCGCGCAGGCGGGGTGCAGTTCTAAGAAAGCGCGTCATCCCCGCGCAGGCGGGGGTCCAGCTCCAACGAAATATCACGGGTGGTCAGTTAGCCAGGCCACCGGTAAACCAGCCAAATGAGGCGCAGGAAGCGCCACGTATTCGCAGACCAAGGAAGATGTTGCGCGGAATAGCTCGTCCCAGTGTGAATTCGCTGTTGACGGGTCTGCTGACGCGCTTTATACTTCTCTGCTGGGCGGACCGGGTGATCGGGTCGCCCAGCTTTTTCGTAATTCGTAAGGATACTCCCGGGAATCCGCTGCATCTTTCCCGGAAAGTCAGTGATCCAGGGGTCCGGCGCACCTAGCCGCGGGACCCGACGCTCTTTAAACGAAGGAATTTCCGTCATGGCGGACCAAAAGATCCGGATTCGGCTCAAGGCGTACGATCATCGTCTGATCGACCGCTCGGCCAGCGAAATCGTCGAGACGGCAAAGCGAACCGGCGCGCAAGTGCGCGGCCCGATCCCGCTGCCGACCAAGATCGAGCGTTACACCATCCTCGTTTCGCCGCACGTCGACAAGGATGCGCGCGACCAGTACGAGACCCGCACGCACAAGCGCGTGCTCGATATCGTCGACCCCAACGACAAGACCGTGGACGCGCTGATGAAGCTCGAACTCGCGGCTGGCGTCGACGTGCAAATCAAGCTGACCTGAGGCGAAGACCATGGCGACGAAGAAATATTCGTTGGGCATCGTCGGTCGTAAGGCCGGCATGAGCCGCATGTTCACCGAGGACGGCAAGTCCGTGCCGGTGACATTGATCGAGGCGACTCCCAACCGCATCACGCAAATCAAGACCACCGATGGCGACGGTTACAGCGCCGTCCAGGTCACCACCGGCGTCCGCCGCGCAGCCTTGATCAACAAGGCGGGCGCGGGTCACTTCGCCAAGTCCAAGGTCGATGCCGGCCGTGGCCTGTGGGAATTCCGCATTGCCGACGATAAGATCGGTGACTACGAGATCGGCGGCGAGATCAAGGCCGATATCTTCGAGGTCGGCCAGATCGTCGACGTGCAGGGTGTGACCAAGGGCAAGGGTTTCCAAGGCACGATCAAGCGCTGGAACTTCAAGATGGGCGACGCGACGCACGGCAACTCGCTGTCGCACCGCTCACCGGGTTCGATCGGCCAGCGCCAGACGCCGGGCCGCGTGTTTCCGGGCAAAAAAATGTCCGGCCACATGGGTTCGGTCCAGCAGAGCACGCAAAACCTGCAAGTAGTCAAGGTCGACGCCGAGCGCGGATTGATCGCGATCAAGGGCGCAGTACCGGGCGCTCCAGGCGGCGACGTGATCGTGCGTCCGGCAAGCAAGGGAGCATGACGATGGATCTTGCAATCCATAACAGCAACGGCAAGGCCAGCGACAAGACGCTGTCCGTGTCCGATGCGATCTTCGGCCGCGAATTCAGCCAGGACCTGGTGCACCAGGTCGTCGTTGCCTATCGCAACGCCGGTCGTGCCGGAACCAAGGCGCAGAAGACGCGTTCGGAAGTCAACGGCACCACCAAGAAGTCGAAGAAGCAGAAGGGCGGCGGCGCGCGTCACGGCGCATTGACTGCACCGATCTTCGTCGGCGGTGGCGTGACCTTCGCGGCCAAGCCGCGCAGCTTCGCGCAGAAGGTCAATCGCAAGATGTATCGCGCGGCCATCGCCGCGATCCTGTCGGAACTCAATCGTCAGGATCGCCTGATGGTGGTCGATTCGTTGGACCTCGATTCGCCCAAGACCAAGGGCATGATCGCCAAGCTCAAGGATCTGTCGGTCGGACGTCGTCCGCTGCTGGTCACCGAAGAAGCCAGCGAACATCTCTACCTCGCCGCACGCAACTTGCCGTATGTGGAAGTGCGCGACGTGCAGGGCCTGGATCCCGTGGCGCTGGTCGGTTCCGACTCGGTGGTGATGACTGCCGATGCCGTCAAGAAGATCGAGGAGTGGCTGGCATGAGCGCCAATGTCTACAACGTGATCCGTGCGCCGCGCGTGTCTGAGAAGACCGCCCGCCTGCAGGAAGTTTCCAACCAGTACGTGTTTGAAGTCGCGAAGGACGCGACCAAGGCCGACGTCAAGGCGGCGATCGAGAAGATCTTCGATGTCAAGGTCGAGGCGGTGAACGTGTTGAACGTGAAAGGCAAGAACAAGACCTTCCGTTTCCGTGGCGGCAGCCGTGGCGATTGGCGCAAGGCGTACGTGAAGCTGGCCGAAGGCCAGTCGATCGACGTGACAGCCAAGGCATGAGGACGAAGTTCTGACTCGTCAGAACTTCCAAGAGGACATAGACCATGGCATTGATGACATTCAAACCGACTTCTCCCGGCCGCCGCTCTGCGGTGCGCGTGGTGACGCCCGATCTGCACAAGGGCGCGCCGCACGCTGCGCTGGTCGAGAAGAAGAGCAACACCGGTGGCCGCAACCACCACGGTCGTATCACCACCCGTCATATCGGTGGCGGCCATAAACAGCACTACCGCATCATCGACTTCAAGCGCGACAAGGAAATCATTCCGGCGCGCGTGGAGCGGATCGAATACGACCCCAACCGCACCGCGCACATCGCGCTGCTGTGCTATGTCGATGGCGAGCGCCGTTACATCATCGCGCCGAAAGGTTTGAAGGCCGGTGACCAGGTGATCGCGGGCGAAAGCGCTCCGATCCGCGCCGGCAATACGCTGCCGCTGCGCAACATCCCGGTCGGCACCACGGTGCATTGCATCGAGATGAAGCCGGGCAAGGGCGCGCAGATCGCACGCGCCGCCGGCGCCGGCGTGCAGTTGATCGCACGCGAGCAGGGTTACGCCACGTTGCGCTTGCGCTCGGGTGAAATGCGCAAGGTCCCGGTCGAGTGCCGCGCCACCGTGGGTGAGGTCGGCAACGTCGAGCACAATCTCGAGAAGCTGGGCAAGGCAGGCGCATCGCGCTGGCGCGGTATCAAGCCGACCGTTCGCGGCGCGGCGATGAATCCGGTCGATCACCCGCATGGTGGTGGCGAGGCCAAGGCTGGCCAGGGCAACCCGCATCCGGTCACGCCGTGGGGCGTGCCGACCAAGGGTTACAAGACACGCAAGAACAAGCGCACGCAGCAGTTCATCGTGCGCGATCGCAGGAGCTAATCGGGCATGGCACGTTCACTGAAGAAAGGCCCGTTCGTCGACCATCATCTGATCAAGAAGGTGGAGACCGCGGCCAATAACAAGAAACCGATCAAGACCTGGTCGCGTCGTTCGATGATCCTGCCGGAAATGGTGGGTTTCACCATCGCCGTGCACAACGGCAAGAACCACATTCCTGTTCTCGTCAACGAGAACATGGTCGGCCATAAGCTTGGCGAGTTCGCCTTGACCCGCGTGTTCAAGGGTCATGGCGGCGACAAGAAAGCCGACGCCCGGAAGTAATGGAGATGACGATGGAAGCGAAAGCTGTTTTGCGCACCGCGCGCATCTCCCCGCAGAAGGCGCGTCTGGTCGCAGACCAGGTGCGTGGCCTGCCGGCGGCGCGCGCCCTCGCCTTGTTGCAGTTCAGCGACAAGAAGGCGGCGCACATGATCCACAAGCTGTTGTGGTCGGCGATCTCCAATGCCGAAAACAATGTCGGCGCCGATGCCGACGAGCTCAAGGTCAAGACCATCATGGTCGACGAAGGTCCCTCGCTGAAGCGCTTCATGGCGCGCGCCAAGGGCCGTGGTACCCGCATCGTCAAGCGCACCAGCCACATCACTGTGGTTGTGAGCGCTGGCAAGTAAGGCCGACAAGGAAAACACGATGGGTCATAAAGTTCATCCAATCGGCATTCGCCTCGGCATTTCCAAGGACTGGAATTCGAAGTGGTTCGCCGGCAAGAAGAAATACCCAGAGTACCTGATCGCAGACCTCAAGGTCCGCGAGATGTTGCGCAAGAAACTCGCGCAAGCCGGTATCTCCAAGATCATGATCGAGCGGCCGGCCAACACCGCGCGCGTGACGATCCACACCGCCCGCCCGGGCGTGGTGATCGGCAAGCGTGGTGAGGACATCGAGAAGCTGCGCAAGGAAGTCAGCGACGTGATGGGCGTTCCCGCGCACATCAACGTGACCGAAGTGCGCAAGCCGGAGCTCGATGCGCAGCTGGTGGCCGAGTCGATCGCGCAGCAGCTCGAGCGTCGCATCATGTTCCGTCGCGCGATGAAGCGCGCCGTCGGCAATGCGATGCGCCTCGGCGCCCTGGGCATCAAGGTCAACGTCGGTGGCCGCTTGAATGGCGCGGAAATCGCCCGTTCGGAGTGGTACCGCGAAGGCCGCGTGCCGTTGCACACGCTGCGCGCCGATATCGATTACGGCTTTGCCGAGGCGAAAACCACCTACGGCATCATCGGCATCAAGGTCTGGGTCTACAAGGGCGAGATCTTCGACTTCAGCCAGGTCGGCCAGGAAAAACAGGACGATTCACCACGTAGTGATCGTGATCGCAGTGACCGGCCGGCGCGTCCGCCGCGTCCGCCGCGTGATCGCGAGGCGAGGGGCTAAACCATGTTGCAACCCAAACGAACCAAGTACCGCAAGGTGCACAAGGGCCGTAACGACAGCCTGGCTTGGAGCGGCAACGCTGTCAGCTTCGGCGAGTACGGTCTGAAATCGACCGCGTTCGGACAACTGACCTCGCGTCAGATCGAAGCTGCGCGTCGTTCCATCAGTCGTTACGTCAAGCGTGGCGGCAAGATGTGGATTCGCGTGTTTCCCGACAAGCCGATCACCAAGAAGCCGATCGAAGTCCGCATGGGTTCCGGCAAGGGCCCGGTGGAGTTCTGGGTTGCACAGATCCAGCCCGGCCGCATGATTTATGAAATTGAAGGCGTCGATGAAGTGACCGCGCGTGAGGCGTTCCGCCTGGCGTCGGCCAAACTGTCGGTGACCACGACATTCGTGACACGAACGGTGCGCTGATGGAACTCAAACAATTACGCAAGCAGTCCCCGGACCAGCTCAAGACGCATTTGCAGGACCTGCAGAAAGAGCAGTTTTCGCTGCGCATGCAGGCGGCAACCGGCCAGCTGACCAAGACCCACGAGACCCGCCGGGTGCGTCGCGAAATCGCGCGCGTCAACGGATTGCTCGGCCAGCTCTCGTCCGGCACGCAGCAGTAAGGAATGACCATGGACAACACCGATAAGACATCCACCGGCAGCCGGCAGAATACCGTCGAGGGCCGCGTGGTCAGCAACAAGATGGACAAGACCGTGACGGTGCTGGTCGAGCGCCAGATCAAGCATGCGTTGTACGGCAAGTACCTGCGCCGTTCGACCAAGCTGCACGCACACGACGCCGACAACGCATGCCAGCAGGGCGACCTGGTGCGCATCGCGGAATGCGCGCCGTTGTCCAAGACCAAGAACTGGCGTGTGGTCGAAATCGTCGCGCACGCGGCCGAATAAGAGGAGGCATCGTCATGATCCAAATGCAAAGCCACCTCAGCGTCGCCGATAACTCCGGCGCCAAGGAAGTGATGTGCATCAAGGTGCTCGGCGGCTCCAAGCGCCGTTACGCGCACATCGGCGACATCATCAAGGTGTCGATCAAGGATGCGATCCCGCGCGGCAAGGTCAAGAAAGGCGAGGTTTACGACGCCGTGGTGGTCCGCACCCGCAAGGGCGTTCGTCGTCCCGATGGCTCGCTGATCCGTTTCGACAGCAACGCCGCGGTGTTGCTCAACAACAAGCAGGAACCGATCGGAACGCGCATCTTCGGGCCAGTGACCCGCGAGCTGCGCTCCGAGAAGTTCATGAAGATCGTCTCGCTCGCACCCGAAGTGCTCTGAGCGGAGGAGACAGAAGAATGAACCGTATCAAGAAGGGCGACCAGGTGGTCGTCATCGCCGGCAAGGACAAGGGCAAGAAGGGTGATGTGGTGCGCGTGGCCGGCGACAAGGTCATCGTGTCCAACATCAACATCATCAAGCGCCACACCAAGCCGAACCCGCAGGCCAACCAGCCGGGCGGCGTGATCGAGCGCGAAGCGCCGATCCATGTTTCCAACGTGATGCTGTTCAACTCTGCCACCGGCAAGGGCGAGCGCATCGGGACTAAGGTGCTGGAGGATGGACGCAAATTGCGTGTGTTCCGCTCCAGCGGTGAGGCGGTTGACGTCTGAGGAATGAAGTGATGAGTACGCGACTGGAAAAATTCTACAAAGAAGAGGTCGTGCCGTCGCTGATGAAGCGGTTCGGCTACACCAACGTCATGCAGGTGCCGAAGATCTCCAAGATCACGCTCAACATGGGCGTGGGCGAGGCAGCGACCAACAAGAAGATCCTCGAGAACGCGGTGGCCGACATGGCCAAGATCAGCGGTCAGAAGCCGGTGACCACCAAATCAAAGGTGTCGGTGGCGTCGTTCAAGATCCGTGACGGTTGGCCGATCGGCGCGAAGGTCACCCTGCGCCGCGCCAAGATGTACGAGTTCCTTGATCGCCTGGTTAACATCTCGCTGCCGCGCGTGCGCGACTTCCGTGGGGTGTCGGGCCGCTCGTTTGATGGCCGCGGCAACTTCAACATGGGCGTGAAGGAACAGATCATCTTCCCGGAAATCGATTTCGATCAGGTCGATGCGATCCGCGGCATGGATATCGCCATCACCACCACCGCAAAAACCAACGAAGAAGCCAAGGCGTTGCTCGAAGCCTTCCGTTTCCCGTTCCGTAACTGACAGACGAGCACACGATCATGGCCAAGACTTCGATGGTGAACCGAGACATCAAGCGGACCAAGCTGGTAAAGAAGTACGCGACCAAGCGCGACGCGTTGAAGAAGACCGTCTCCAGCGACAAGTCGACGTATGAAGAAAAGATGGAAGCCGCCATCAAGCTGCAAAAACTTCCGCGTGATTCCTCACCCAGCCGCCAGCGCAACCGTTGCGCGCTCTCGGGCCGTCCGCGTGGTGTCTACAGCAAGTTCGGCCTTGGCCGCAACAAGCTGCGTGAAGCGACCATGCGCGGCGACGTTCCGGGCCTGCGCAAGGCTTCCTGGTAATTCGTAACGCGGATCCCTCCGCAATAGCCCGGCCATCGATGGCCGGACTTTTCACCAGAAACATTCGCGAAAGCGGATATCGGTGCTACTCAAAGGTGATATGCAATGAGCATGACTGATCCCATCGCCGACATGTTGGTCCGCATCAAGAATGCGGCCGCGGTCGGCAAGCCGACGGTGAAGATGCCGTCGTCCAAGACCAAGATCGCCATCGCCGGCGTCCTCAAGGACGAAGGCTATATCGGCGACACGCGCGTGACCGATCTCGGCGGCGGCAAGGCAGAACTCGAGATCGTGCTGAAGTACTACGAAGGCCGTCCGGTGATCGAGAAGCTGCAGCGCTTCTCCCGTTCGGGCCTGCGCCAGTACCGCGGCAAGGATGAATTGCCCAAAGTGCTCGGTGGTCTGGGCATCGCCATCGTTTCCACATCCAAAGGCATCATGACCGACTCGCAGGCACGCCATCAGGGCGTCGGCGGGGAAGTCCTGTGCTTCGTGGCCTGATCGAGGAGCCTGGACAATGTCACGTGTAGCCAAGAAGCCGGTTGTCATGCCGAAAGGCGTCGATCTGGACGTGCAGTCGAACAGCATCAACGTCAAGGGTCCGAAGGGCACGCTGTCGATCGCCAAGCCGGCGTCCATCAGCGTCATGATGGAAGACGGCAATGCGCAGCTGTCGACCGACGATGTCGCCATGATCCCGTTGACCGGAACGTTGCGCGCGATCCTCGCCAACATGGTGCAGGGCGTCACCGAAGGCTACGAGCGCAAGCTTGAGCTGGTCGGCGTCGGTTACCGCGCCGCCATGCAGGGCAAGGATCTGAACCTGTCGCTGGGTTTTTCGCACCCGGTGCTGTTCAAGACCCCGGACGGCATCACCATCGTCACGCCGACGCAGACCGAAATCCTGGTCAGCGGCACCGACAAGCAACGCGTCGGTGAAGTCGCCGCCAAGATTCGCGGGTTCCGTCCGCCGGAGCCCTACAAGGGCAAGGGCGTGAAGTACGCCGGTGAAACCATCATTCGCAAGGAAGCCAAGAAGGCGTGATCCTTCGGGGTCATACGCGCTTTCAGCTTTCGAGGACAAGACCATGGACAAGAAAATCGCCCGTCTGCGCCGTGCCAAATCTACGCGCGCGCACATCCGCAACCTCAACGTGCCGCGCCTGTCGGTGCTGCGTACCGGCCAGCATCTGACCGCGCAGCTGTTCACCGCCGATGGCTCCAGCGTGATCGCTTCGGCGTCCACGCAGCAGGCCGATGTGCGCGAAGGGTTGAAGAACGGCAAGAACGTCGATGCCGCCGTCAAGGTCGGCCGCGCCATCGCCGAGCGCGCCAAGGCAGCCGGCATCGAGAAGATCGCATTCGACCGCTCGGGCTACCGTTATCACGGGCGCATTAAGGCATTGGCCGACGCTGCGCGCGAAGGCGGCCTGCAGTTCTAAAGTTGCCTGCTTGAAAGGGCGGGGCATCGTTCCCACCCCTAGATCACCTGCCGACGCGGGCTGCGCCGGGCGCGAACATCGATTGCGGTGTCCGTGAAGCATCCGAACCACATCACAACTATAAGCGGCTCAGCCGTAAATTTTTTTCAAATCTTAAGGACTCTAGAGATGGCAGAAGAACGTGCACCGCGGGGTCGTGATCGCGACCGCAATCGCGAAGAGATGGACGACGGCATGATCGAAAAGCTGGTCGCGGTCAATCGCGTCAGCAAGACGGTCAAGGGCGGCCGCCAATTCACCTTCACCGCATTGACGGTGGTGGGCGACGGCGCCGGCAAGGTCGGTTTCGGCTACGGCAAGGCGCGCGAAGTGCCGGTCGCGATCCAGAAGTCGATGGAATACGCACGCAAGGCGATGGTCAACGTCGACTTGAACAATGGCACGCTGTGGCACGTGGTGAAGTCGCAGCATGGCGCGGCCAACGTGTTCATGCAGCCTGCGTCCGAGGGCACCGGCGTCATCGCCGGCGGCGCGATGCGCGCCGTGCTGGAAGCGGTCGGTGTCAAGAACGTGCTGGCCAAGGCCGTGGGTTCGCGCAATCCGATCAACCTGGTGCGCGCCACGCTGCGCGGCCTGACCCAAATGCATTCGCCGACCAAGATCGCGGCCAAGCGCGGCAAGAAGGTAGAGGACTTGCACCATGGCTAAGAAAAACAAGGTGACCGAAGGCGGCACCGTCAAGGTGCGCCTGGTCAAGGGTCTGCGCGGTTCGCAAGCACGCCACCGCTTGTCGGTGAAGGCGCTGGGCCTGGGCAAATTGAACGACGTGCGCGAGTTGAAAGACAGCCCGCAAGTGCGCGGCCTGATCAACAAGGTGCACTACCTGGTGCAGGTCGAGGAGTAATCATCATGCGTCTCAATACACTCAAGCCGGCAGACGGCGCACGCGAAGATCGCAAGCGCGTCGGTCGCGGTATCGGTTCGGGCCTGGGCAAGACCTGCGGCCGCGGCCACAAGGGCTCGTTCGCCCGTGCCGGCAAAGGCAAGATCAAGGCCGGTTTCGAAGGCGGCCAGATGCCGATGCAGATGCGTCTGCCGAAGGTCGGCTTCCGCTCCAAGCTCAAGAACGACGTCGCCGAAGTGATGCTGTACAAGCTTGACCTGATCGAAGGCGACACCGTCGACTTCGCAGCGTTGCGCGCAGCCAAGCTGGTGCCGAGCACGGCCAAGCAGGCCAAGATCGTCAAGAAGGGCGAGGTCACCAAGAAACTCGTATTGAAGGGCCTGTTGGCCACCGCGGGCGCCAAGGCGGCGATCGAAGCGGCCGGCGGAAAGTTCGAGGCGGCTGCCAATCAGGAGCGCGTGGCGGATGGGGCGTAGCGGCAACGCAATGGGAAATATCGGCGGCGGCCTCGGCAAGTTCGCCGAGCTGCGCTCGCGCCTGTTGTTCGTGGTCGGTGCGCTGATCGTCTATCGCATCGGCTCCTATATCCCGGTGCCGGGCGTCAACCCCGAAGCGATGCTGCAATTGATGGAAGCGCAGGAAGGCACCATCGTCGACATGTTCAACATGTTCTCGGGTGGTGCGCTGGCCCGCTTCAGCCTGTTCGCGTTGAACGTCGTGCCTTACATTTCGTCGTCGATCATCGTGCAGCTGTGTTCGCAGATCTTCCCCAGCCTGAAAGCCATCCAGAAGGAAGGCGAATCCGGGCGTCGCAAGATCACGCAGTGGTCGCGCATGGGCGCGGTGCCGTTGGCGGTGTTCCAGGCCGCGGGTATCGCGTTCGCGCTACAGAGTTCCGGCGCCAGCAATGGCATTCCGGTGGTCTATACCCCGGGCCCCGGGTTCGTGCTGACGGCGGTGATCGCGTTGACGGCCGGCACGATGTTCCTGATGTGGCTGGGCGAGCAGGTCACCGAGCGCGGCGTCGGCAACGGCGTCTCGCTGATCATCTTTGCGGGCATCGTCGCGGGGTTGCCAGGCGCGGTGCTGAGCACCTTGCAACAAGTGCGCAACGGCGAGATGGGTTCGCTGAGCGTCATCTTCATCCTGCTGATCGTCCTTGTGTTCACCTTTTTCGTGGTGTTCGTGGAACGCGGGCAGCGGCGGGTCACGGTCAACTATGCGCGGCGCCAAGGTGGGCGCAGCGCCTACATGAACCAGAGTTCTTTCCTGCCCTTGAAGCTGAACATGGCGGGCGTGATCCCGGCCATCTTTGCGTCCAGCATCATCATGTTCCCGGCCACGGCCGCGCAGTGGTTCAGCCAGACGACGCCCGGCTCGACCTCGGTGCTGCAGCGCGTCGCGCAAGCGCTGTCTCCCGGTGAACCGCTGCACATGATCGTGTTCGCGGCGCTGATCGTCGGCTTTGCGTTTTTCTACACGGCGCTGGTGTTCAATTCGCAGGAAACCGCCGATAACCTGAAAAAGTCGGGCGCGCTGATCCCGGGCATCCGCCCAGGCAAGGCGACGGCCGATTACATCGACGGGGTGTTGACGCGTCTCACCGCCGCGGGTGCCGCTTACCTCGTGCTGGTCAGCCTGTTGCCGGAGATCATGCGCACCCAGATGGGCACTTCGTTCTACTTTGGCGGCACGTCGCTGCTGATCGTGGTCGTGGTGGTCATGGATTTCATCGCCCAAATCCAGGCGCATCTCATGTCGCATCAGTATGAGAGCCTGTTGAAGAAGGCAAATTTGAAGGGCGGCTCGCGCGGCAATCCCGCGCGCGGGTGAGTTCCAGCCAGTCCCCGGCGCTTGAGTGGCGCTGGGCGGGTGAGGAGGCGCGGTATGGCCTTCACATCAGGCGGTTCTC
>JBBJNO010000297.1:0-3031 GCA_037720875.1 Luteimonas sp.
AGCTGTCCTGCGGCTGGTGCTTCTTGCCGCCGCGAAACGGCTTGAAGCGCTTGTAGAATTTTTCGCGCCCGTGACGCTGGCCCAGCGGCACCCAGTCCCAGCCGATGTCGAAGCTGAGTGCTTGCGCCTCTGCAGTGTCCCAACTTTCCGGCAGCCAGGTGCGGAACTTCGGCACGAGATGGTAAGGAATGTCGGACAGGGTCGAACCGGCAAGCAAACGACGCAGGTTTGCAGCCACATGGACCTGCCCCGGATGTGGACGCAGCGCGTGCACGTCCTCCGCGAAGGCGCCGAGGCGCCCGGCAAACGCATCGATCGTCATCGCCGCGGCCAGGTCGGCGGTGTCGAGCAGGTCGTCGAGTTGCTGCAGGGCCAGCACGCCACACGCCAGCATCTGCGCGGTGCCGTTGTTGAGCGCGAGGCCTTCCTTGTAGGACAGCGTGACCGGTGCCAACCCTGCCCTGCGTAGCGCTTCGCCACCGTGCAGCCGCTCGCCCTGGTGAAATGCTTCGCCACCGCCGAGCAGCACGATCGCCAGATGCGACAACGGCGCGAGGTCGCCGCTGGCACCGACCGAGCCGAGTTGCGGCACCACCGGACTTACATCGGCATTGAGCAACGCCGTCAACGCCTGCAGCGTTTCCACGCGGATCCCGGAATGCCCGCGCAACAAGGTGTTGATGCGGATGCACAGCATCGCGCGGACGACATCGGCCGCGAACGGTTCACCCACGCAAACCGCATGCGTGACGATCAGGTTGCGCTGCAGTTCCTCGTGCAGCGAGCGGCCCGATGGCGTCGCGCCCGGCAATTCATCGCGCAACGGATGCGCGCCGAGCAACTTGTCGGCATTGCTGCCAAAGCCGGTCGAGACGCCGTAGATTGGCTCCTCGCGGCGCACCTGCTCAGCCAGGAATTCGGCCGCACGGCGTACGCGTTGCAAGGCATCGACATTGAGTTCGACGCCAGCACCGTGCGCCACGTCGATCAACTGCGCGCGTGTCAGTGACTGGCCATCGAGGTGAATGAACTTCATGCCGAAAACCTGCCTGTTGCTGTTGTAGGAGGGGCTTCAGCCCCGAGCTCTGAATACTTGAAGCACTGTGGACACCGTGGCTGACCGATCCTGTCCGTCATTCCAGCGCAAGCTGGAACCCATTTCGATCTTGCGCCTGGCTTCAAGGCCAAGATCAAGATAGATCCCAGCTTGCGCCGGGATGACGAAAAGTTGATGAGGCCTTTCCCTAGCGCCCCGCCAACACCCGCGACTGCTCGCGCTCGACCAGCAACGTAGCGGCAAGATCATGCTCGGCAACCTCGAACTGCTCGCCGCGACGCAAATCCTTCACCGCGACCACACCGCGCGCGGTTTCGTCATCGCCACGAATGACCACAAAGCGGATGCCGGCACGATCGGCGTACTGCATCTGCTTGGCCAGCTTGCGCGATTCCAGCTGCGTCTCGACGTTGAGCCCGGCTGCGCGCAAGCGTTGCGAGAGCGCCAGCGCATGATCGAGATCCTCGTCGCGCATCAACGTCACCAACACATCGACCGAGCTGTCCGCGGCCGTGATCAAGCCGGCTTCGCGCAATTGCCAGAACAGTCGCGTCAGCCCGATGGAAATGCCCACACCTGGCAATTTAGACTTGGTGTAGTGGCTGGCGAGGTTGTCGTAACGGCCGCCAGAACAAATCGAACCGATCTGCGGATGCGCGTCCAGCGTGGTCTCGTAAACGATGCCCGTGTAGTAATCCAGGCCGCGCGCGATCGACAGGTTGATGGCGTAACGGTGTTCTGGCACGCCCATTGCGTGCAGACGTTGCACGACGTCACGCAGCTCATCGCGGCCTTGCTCGAACAGCGGCGCGCCCGCGCCCAGCGCATCGAGTGCTTGCAGGGCATCGGTGCGGCCTTGCGAACGCACTTGCGAGAACGCCATCAAGCGGTCGATTGCGTCGCCGTCCAGCGAAAACCCATCGCCCGCCAGCGTTTCGCGCACCACATCCACGCCGCGCTTGTCCAGCTTGTCCAGCTCGCGCAGCACGCCGTTCTGCCGCTCGCCATCGCCGATGCCGAGGCCCTCGAAGAATCCGCGCAGCAACTTGCGGTTGTTTAACTGGATGGTGAAATCGCCGATGTCCAGCGACGCGAACACGGCGTGGATGACCGCAGGAATTTCCGCGTCGTGGCGGATCGACAGCACATCCTTGCCGATCACGTCGATGTCGCACTGATAGAACTCGCGGAAGCGACCGCGCTGCTGGCGTTCACCGCGATACACACGCTGCATCTGGTAGCGCCGGAACGGGAACGCGAGATCGTGCTCATGCTCGGCCACATAACGCGCCAGCGGCACGGTGAGATCGAAACGAAGGGCCAGTTCTGGCACGCCTTCATTGCCCTTTTCAAGTGCGCCCGTTGACTGGGCGAAATACACCTGCCGCTCGGTTTCCCCACCGGATTTGGTCAGCAACACCTCGGACAACTCGAACACCGGTGTCTCGATCGGCAGGAAACCGAAACGCTCGAACGTCTGGCGGATGCTGTCGAGCATGCGCTGGAACGCGATCTGCTCGCGGGGCAACAACTCCATGACCCCCGGCGGTGTGCGTGGCTTGATCAAGTGCGGGATCCGTCGCGAAGGGTCGATGAAGGACTGGGCCGCGAAGTTTAACGTCCGGCCGCGTCCATGCGCGCAAGCCCAGGGAAAGCTGGGCCGACGCCGACCATGCAGTGGCGGTGATCTTTTGGCACGCCATTCCTGCGCAGGTGGGATTCGAGGCTTGCGGATGATGAGGATGGCTCCGCGGAAAGTTTGCCGCATGGGTTCCCGCCTGCGCGCGGATGACGAGCCAGAGAGATGCTTGCTTCCCAGGCGCCTTGCCGGGGCAGTTGTCCCAGGAATCACTTGCCGCGCAAACGCCGCAATCTGTAGAATGTGCGGTCTTGTCGGGGTGTAGCTCAGTCTGGTAGAGCGCTACGTTCGGGACGTAGAGGTCGCAGGTTCGAATCCTGTCTCCCCGACCAATC
>JBBJNO010000050.1:0-10014 GCA_037720875.1 Luteimonas sp.
TGTTTCAGGAAGCTCTGATCAAGTCCGCAAAGGACGCCAAAGACGCAAAGAACATTGTCGCTATGCACTTTTTTGCGTCTTTGGCGTCCTTTGCGGACAACACCGTCCTTTATTCAGATCTTCCTTCAGAAGATAATCGCGGCAAGAGCCGCCGCGCTGCCACCCGAATTGATCCCATGACGATCCACCAGTCCGTGCTCGAACTCATCGGCGAGACGCCGATCGTGCGCGCCCAGCGCCTCGACAGCGGCGTCTGCGAATTGTTCTTCAAGCTGGAAAGCCAGAACCCCGGCGGTTCGATCAAGGACCGCATCGGCAAGAGCATGATCGAGGCGGCTGAAAAACGCGGCGACATCAAGCCCGGCGACACGCTGGTCGAAGGCACCGCCGGCAACACCGGCATCGGCCTGGCTCTGGTCGCGCAGCAAAAGAACTACAAGCTTGTGCTGGTCGTGCCCGACAAGATGAGCCGCGAGAAGATCTTCAACCTCAAGGCGATGGGCGCGCAGGTGATCCTGACGCGCTCGGACGTGGCCAAGGGCCACCCCGAGTACTACCAGGACCTGGCCGAGCGCATCGCCCGCGAGACGCCGGGGGCGTATTTCATCAACCAGTTCGGCAATCCCGACAATCCGGCCGCGCACGAGCAGGTGACCGGCCCGGAAATCCTGCGGCAGATGGACGGCGACCTCGATGCGATCGTGTTCGGCTGCGGCAGCTCCGGGACGATGACCGGGCTGTCGCGCTGTTTCGCGCAGCACTCGCCCAAGACCGAACTGATCCTGGCCGATCCGGTCGGCTCGATCCTCGAGGAATACATCAACCAGGGCACGCTGTCGGAGAAGTCCGCGAGCTGGATGGTGGAAGGCATCGGCGAGGATTTCCTGCCGCCGATTTCAGACTTCACCCGCGTCAGCAAAGCCTATGCCATCAGCGACAAGGACAGCTTCCTGACCGCGCGCGAGTTGCTGGAGAAGGAGGGCATCCTCGGCGGTTCGTCCACCGGCACGCTGCTGGCCGCGGCGTTGCGATACTGCCGCGAACAGACCACACCCAAACGCGTGCTGGTGTTCGTCTGCGATACCGGAAACAAGTATCTGTCGAAGATGTACAACGACTACTGGATGCTCGACAACGGCTTCCTGCAACGCGACAGCAGCGGCGACCTGCGCGACCTGATCCTGCGCCCGTACTCGCGCAAGGACACCGTGGTGGTGGCGCCGACCGACCTGCTGATGACCGCCTACCAGCGAATGAAACTGTACGACGTCTCGCAGCTGCCGGTGATGGACGGGGAGCAGATCGTCGGCATCGTCGACGAGTCCGACGTGCTGTTGCACGTGTATGGCGACGAGGCCCGCTTCCGTGATCCGGTGTCAACGGCGATGGTGTCGAAGCTCGACATCCTCGACGTCACGTCCCCGATCGAGGACTTGCTGCCGGTGTTCGATCGCGGTCATGTGGTGATCGTGAGCGAGGGTGACAAATTTCTTGGGCTGATTACCCGGATCGACCTGCTTAATTTCCTGCGCCGCCGCGTTCAGTAAGCCCATGGCGTGCAGGCGATGTACGCTCGACCTCGATCCGATTCGCACCCGTCGCGCGATGCTGCATCTCCGCGTACATTCCAGACACTGCGAACCTGTTGGAGCCATGGCCCGCATACCGATTGGAACACAGTCCCGCGCCACCTCCCACGAAAAGGGTCGGGATGCGTTTTGCACCTTCAGAGGAAGTCCTATTGATCGATTCTGCCGTTGCCCGGAGCGACATCCAACAGAAATGTCGCGTGCTCGAACTGCAGCACGACGAGTTGCAGCGGGCTCTGGCCGCGGAGATGCAGGCGCGCAACTCCGACCATGCCGTCGCGCGTCAGAGCCTGGATCGCGCCCAGGATCTGAATGCCGAGTTGTTCCGCGTACGGGAACAATTGAGTGGATCGCGAATGGACGCGGAGGAGAACTACGGTCGCTGCCTGGACCTGGAAGCGCAACTTCGCGAAGAGGCGGAGCGACGCAATGCCGATCTGCAGCTGATTGCGGCCTTGCGTGTGCAACTCGAAGCGAGCGTTGCACAATTGAGCGAGGCCTTGAGCATCCACGCGGCCGAACGACAGGGCCATGCGCAGGAGAACATCCAGTGGCAGGCCGAATTGTCAGCCCTGGCCCACGCGCATCAGGAAGATGGCGTGCGCTGGCAGGCCGAACTCGCAGCCCTGGTTCACTCCCAACAGGAAGAAAGGACGCGCTGGCAGGCCGAACTGGCAGCCGCGACTCGATCCCACCAGCAAGACCAGCAGCGCTGGCAGGCCGAATCGACAGCCCTGACCCAGTCCCACCAGCAAGAGCGGGCGGAGTGGCAGGCCGAATCGGCGGCCGTCATCGATTCCCACAAAGCACAAAAAGCCCATTGGCAGTCGGAGTTCGACCGGACCAACGCACAGGCCGCCGAGGCCGCGCACCTGCTCGACGATGTGTTGTCCTCTCGCTCCTGGCGCCTCACCAGACCACTGCGTCGTCTGGTCGGACTCATGCGCGGGCGGCACCGGCACGAACCGCAGGCGCCGTTGCTCCCACCGGCGCCTGGCAGCCCGCATTCTGGTCGGGAGAGGCAGGTAGCGGTTTCGGTTGACGCACAGCGACAAGACGGCGCGGTTGATCGGTCGGCGTGATCGCTTGCATCGCTGTCGCATCGAGCATCGGCACGCACGGAACTAATGATTTTGTCTAGAAAAACTACAGGATCCCCGCAGCTGTCTTCGGATTCCATGTCCTCACGCATGGGGATCGATGATGGCTTCGACATCGTGCCGGCAGGGCATACCGGCGAACCTGCCAGTGCGTTGGCCGCAGCCGCTGAGTCTTTGCAGACGCTGCCAAAGCCGTCCCCTGAAGCGGAGATGGCCGGCCTGCAATTTGCAGCCTGCGCTACGCCGCGAATCAGCATCATCATTGTCGCGCGCGGCCATCCCGAAATGACAGTGCGATGTCTGCATTCGATCCAGCGCCATCTGCCGCGCGCCGCACATGAAATCCTGGTGGTCGAGGACAGCTCCGGCGATACCGTGATCGGTGTGCTGGCGCAGATATCCGGGGTCGCGCATCACCGGATCCAATCCTGCGCGGGTTATCTGCAAGCCTGCAATGCAGCCGTTCCGATGGCGCGTGGCGAACTCCTGTTTTTCCTGGACGGTCGCACGGAAGTTGCCGCCGGTTGGCTGGATGCAGCCCTGGATGTTTTCGAACGGTTTCCCGGTTGCGACCTGGTGGGGTCCATGCACTTGTTTGCCGATGGCCGCCTGATGCAAGCCGGTGCCTTGGTCTTGGCGGACGGTATCGTCTGGAAGTTCGGCAATGGAGCCGATCCGGAGCTGTCCCAGTTCAATTACATCCGCGAAGTCGATGCATGTGCACCGGCGGGAATCTGCGTACGCACGGGCAAGTTCAACGCCGTCGGCGGGTTCGACACGCGCTACCGCACCGACACGTTTGGCGTTGCCGACCTCGCGTTGCGTCTGCGCAAGCGCGGATCAAAAGTGTATTACTGCCCCCGCTCCCGGCTGATTCACGATGCGGCGGGCGCCACGGAAGTTCCCTCTACGGAGCTGCGCCAAGCGCGGCGGGACCAGGATCGGTTCCATGCGCGATGGCGGCACGTGCTGATGCGGCGTCACTATCGCAACGGCCACTCCCTGTTTCGTGCCCGTGACCATGCCCGGCACAAACAGGTCGTGCTGGTGATGGACCACACGCTTCCGCAGCCCGACCGCGACGCCGGCTCGCGCGCCATCCTGCAGACCATGCTGCAACTCGCGCGGATGGGGTTTGTGGTGAAGTTCTGGCCGGATGACCAGCGCTACGATCCGAGCCTGAGTCATCGCCTCGACGACGCCGGCATCGAGACCGTCATCGGGGGCCACTGGGGTGGCCAGTTCACGGACTTCCTCAAAGGGGTCGGAGACCAGCTCGATTTCGCCGTGTTGAGCCGTCCCAACTTTGCCGGTCCGTACATTGCCGCGCTACGCCAGCACAGTCGGGCGCGGCTGGCGTATTTCGGCCACGACCTGCATTTCCGGCGAATGCTCGCGCAAGCCGAAGTGACCGGCGACCAGACCGAGCGCGCCGCCGCGGAAGCGATGTTCGCAACCGAGCTCGCGCTGTGGAATTCGGTGGACAGCTGCATTTATCCCTCGCGGGAAGAGGCGGACGTGGTCGCGGACCATGTCGGCATGGACAAGGCGCATGCCGTGCCGCTGTATTTTTTCGAGGAGACGGAACTTGCCTCCCCGCGTGAGCCAGCCAGCGCCAGCATGCTGCTGTTCGTCGCCTGCTTCGGTCATCCGCCCAACGAAGATGCGGCCGAATGGCTGGTGGGCTCGATCCTGCCGAAGATCCGCCTGCGCATGCCCGAGGCGACGCTGCATCTGGTCGGCTCGCTTCCCACCGCCCGCGTCCGTGGACTGGCTGGCCCCGGTGTTCACGTGACCGGCGCGGTCTCGGCCCAGGAGCTGGCGGCGTACTACCGGTCGGCCACCGTTGCGGTCACGCCGATGCGTTTCGGCGGCGGCGTCAAGCTCAAGGTCATTGAAGCAATGGCGGGCGGGATTCCGCTGGTGACCACGTCGGTGGGCGCGCAGGGCCTGCCCGGCCTTGAGCAATGCGTCAGCGTCCATGACGACCCCCAGGCCATTGCGGATGCAGTGGTGGCGCTGGCGACAGATCCGGTCGAGGCCGCCAGATCAGTGGCAGCGGCGCGTGCGTATGTGCGCGAGCATTATTCCGCGCAGCGCATGCACAGTGCGCTGTGGCGCGCCATTGCCGGCAACGGCGCGACAACGGTTGTTGGAACGGACTGAGCTTCCGTGCCTATCGAGGCCACCTTCAGATAACGAGGCCGGGTCAGTCACGCGACGGACAGGTCAACATTCTTCTGTGATCCTTCCAAACATGAGCAACCCGAACCAATTTGGGTCGCGTGATAAAATTAGCGGGTCAACTCGTTGGGACTACAGCATGACGGAATATCAGCGAGATGCCCTGCCAGGATTTGGGCTGGGCACGCTGGCGATCCACGCTGGCCAGTCGCCCGACCCCAGCACCGGCGCGCGCGGTCATGACACCGATCTATGCGACCTCGAACTACGTGCAGTCGAGTCCCGGCGTGCATCAGGGCTTCGAGTACTCCCGTATCCACAACCCCACCCGTTTCGCTACGAGCGCTGCGTGGTGGCGCGCGAATTAGTCTCCACGACCATCTAGTACAAGTGCCTGCGGGCGTCGAATGTGGGCGACTTGAAGGCCGATTGCAAACCACCTTGACCTGATTTTTCGATATCCCGGCCTGGCAGATGTTTGATGCAGGCAACCTGGAAAACAATGAGCAGTCTTCTCAAATCGGCATGGCAGTATCGAGGTTTCGTTTCCTCATCGGTGAAAAACGAATACCGGTCGCGACTCGTCCGCAGCCGGTTCGGAACATTATGGCTGGTCTTGCATCCGCTGGCGCAGGTGCTTGTTTTTGCGGTGGTGTTCTCGAATTTGCTTGGCGCTCGCATCCCGGGCGTCGACAACAAGTACTCGTTTACCGTTTATATGCTGGCGGGAATTCTCTGCTGGTCGCTCTTCAGCGAAATAGTCAACCGCTGTCTTACAATTTTTGTTGAAAACGGCTCTTTGTTAAAAAAAATCCGCTTTCCCCGCATCTGCCTGCCCTTGATCGCAGTTGGAATGACCCTGGTCAGCAATGTGGCCCTGCTGGCAGTGATCATCCTCATTCTGCCTGTTTTGGGATTTATGCCTAATATCCATTGGCTGTGGTTGCCGGTGTTGATCGGAACCACGTTGGTACTTGCCACCGGAATAGGCGTGCTGCTGGGGGTGCTCAATGTATTTGCCCGCGACGTCGGCGAGGTCATGGCGGTGATACTGCAGTTCTGGTTCTGGCTGACACCGATTGTGTACCCGGTGACGATCATTCCCGAAGGCCTGCGTGCCGTGCTGTGGTTGAACCCGTTGGTTCCACTGGTTCAGGGTTATCAAAATGTGCTGGTTTTTGGGCGACCGCCTGGATCAAGTCTGTGGGGCGTGGCAGTACTGGCGCTGGTCTTCGTGGCAGCTGCATTGTTCCTGTTCCGTCGTGCATCGGCAGAGATGGTGGACGTGCTATGAGCATGCCCATGCTCGTCATCCAGGACATTGGAAAGGCATATGTCAAATACTCCTCGGAGCTACACCGCTTCGCCCGTTGGGTCGGTATGTCCAGCAAGCCAGATACAGAGTCGTGGGTACTCCGCCACGTGTCTTTCCGGGTCGACAAGGGCGAAGCGGTCGGCATCATCGGACAGAACGGCGCTGGCAAGAGCACCTTGCTGAAGTTGATTACGGGTACCTGCCGTCCCACTGAGGGACAGGTCGAGGTGTATGGGCGCATCGCAGCACTGCTGGAACTCGGCTTGGGCTTCAACCAGGAACTGACCGGGCGCGAGAACGCGATCCACTCCGCCGGATTGATGGGGATTTCCCAGCATGAAATTGCAAGACTGTTGCCGGAAATCGAGTCTTTCGCGGAGATCGGCGACTACTTCGATGCGCCCATGCGCACATACTCCAGCGGCATGCAGGTACGCGTCGCATTCAGCGTGGCCACGGCCGTCCGGCCAGAAGTGCTTATCGTGGATGAAGCGCTTGCGGTCGGCGACGCTTATTTCGTGCATAAATGTTTCCAGCGCATTCGCGAGTTCCGCGAAGCTGGCACGACCTTGCTCATAGTCTCCCATGATCCGGGCGCCATCTTGTCCCTGTGCGACCGCGCAATCCTTCTGGAATCGGGTCGACTTATTTCCGAAGGCACTCCGCAGGAGGTGCTGGATTATTACAACGCGCTCGTTTCGGAAAAAGAGAACAGTACGGTTCGCACCGAAAGGAATGACGACGGTTCGGTCATAACGGTTTCCGGGACGGGCGAAGCTGTTGTCGAGGAGGTCTACCTTCTGGATGCGGCTGGTGAGCGCGTGGAATATCTAGGCGTCGGCGCGCCGACGACGCTGGTAGTCAAGGCACGTACCCACGAGAGCATTGACCGCCTGGTGATGGGTTACATGATCCGCGACCGGTTGGGACAACCGGTGTTTGGTACCAACACCCACCATACGGACCAGGCGGTTGAAAACATACCGGCAGGGACCGTAATTGAATACCGGGCCAAATTCCCGATGAATCTCGGAGTTGGCACGTTTTCGATTTCGGTGGCGCTGTCGAGCACAGAAACCCACATGGTCAAGAATTATCAATGGCGCGACCTGGCCTTGGTCTTTACGGTCGCCAACCTTGGACAACCCTTGTTTGTCGGGGTGGCATGGGTGCCGCCGGTGATCGAAATCCAGCATGGCTGATGCCTCTTCCAGCAACCTCGGCGCAGCGCACGAACCTTGCTTCGGTGACCAGAGAGCAGCCAGTGCCGGGCCTAGTGTCTGGACAGCATGGTTAGCCCTGCTTGAGACCGCCGCACGGTCTAGCCAAAGCGATCAACAATCCCCGGGCGTCGAAGATCATCGCGCCATGTTGTTGAGTTTTCTGAAGGATCGATCCAGGCCCCGCCAGTTGCTGATCGATGTCAGCGATATTGCAAGGATGGATCATGGCGGAGGCATCCAGCGGGTCACCAATCGTCTCTTGGGCGAGTTGCTGTTCGATCCACCAAAGCGGCATCGGATAGAACCCGTACGCGTCACCGATGAAGGTGTCTACGTGTATGCCAGACAATTTCTCAGTACGTATGTGGGATTGCCTGCCGACAGCCTGGGCGAGGATCAGCCGATCGAGTTCCGTGCAGGTGATCATTTCCTGGGGCTGGACCTCATTCGCGATTGTGCTGAGGCAGCGCGCCCTGCCATTCTCGCCATGCGCCGTGCTGGGGTGGGTATCTCGTTCGTCGTCTACGATCTGCTGCCCTACACGCACCCGCAATGGTTCCCGCCCGGCATCGACAGCAGTTACAACCACTGGCTGCATCTTGTGGCCGAGACCGCCGACCTCGCGCTTTGCATTTCCGAATGCGTTTGTTCCGAGTTGAAACATGCGCTGGAGGAAATCGGGGTGCAGGGAAGGCCCCCAGTCATCATGAACTTCCCACTGGGTGCTGACTTTGCGGGGGGGGTTGCAACCCCGCGCGTGATGGAACCCCTGCCGATCGGGGTTGCCCGCTTCCTGATCGTGGGAACCATTGAGCGGCGCAAAGGCCATCGCATGGTTCTCGATGCATTCGAGACGCTCTGGGCCAAAGGCAACGAGGTCCAATTGGTCCTCGTCGGCAAGCCTGGGTGGCTGGTTGGACCACTGCTGGATAGACTGCGGCACCTGCGCGACACAGAAGATCGGCTGCATTGGTTCGGGGCTGTCGACGATTCCACGCTGGCTAGTCTGTATCGCGAGAGCACGGCTCTGTTGGCGCCCTCCGAAGGAGAGGGCTACGGACTGCCCCTGATAGAGGCGCGGTGGAGCGGGCTTCCAATCCTGGCCAGAGACATGCCCGTATTCCGTGAAGTGGCGGGCGTTGATGCTGACTATTTCCCCGGTGACCATGATGCCTTGGTGCACGCCCTGCAGGCGTGGCTGGCTCGCTGGTCGAGGGGCGAGGTTGTGGCCGGCAAGAAACAGGTGGGGCTATGGTCGGAGAGCGCGAAAGCACTGAAGGCCGTGCTCGCTGAGCAAGGAGCGTTTTCATGAAAAATCCTATCGATATCGACACTCTGATGAAAAATATCCGCGATGAGCTCTCAGCACCTGAAACGGACGGCCAGGTTGGGCCCAGGGACTCGTCGCCCGGCGAGGGTGGGCACGCCGTCTCTGGCCCGACCCAGAGACTGTCCGTGGACGAGATCATGCGTCGGGTCCGGATTGAAGTAGCGCGCCGTCGGGGTGAAGCCGCTCCCGTGGCTGACGAAACTCCTGAGCGGCAGGATCTCGCCGACTTCACTGATAGCGTGCATGACGTCGAGCGTGAAGACCGCGCCACCCGGGCCATCTCTGACGGAAATGAGAGCAGGGAGTCCCACATTGATTTTGGCGCCCGCGTGCCCGCCGTCCCTGCTGATCGCTGGCAACCGGTGGCACCTCGCTTGAGCAAGAAGGCGGACTACGTCCTTTCCGATCTCTTGCACTTTTCCGATACCGACTTTGTCGAGACGGTCGTCGGGGCCCTGCTGCATCGAGTCCCCGCCCCTGCAGAGCGATTGCATTACGCCAACGTCTTGCGAAGCGGTGCGATGAGCAAGGTCGAGGTGCTGGCGGACATTCGATGGTCCACGGAAGGTAAGGCGCACGGTGTGCATGTGGACGGGCTTCTGGCGCCCTATCTCCTGCAGCGCGCGCAACGCTGGCCGGTGATCGGTCCTGTCCTGGCATGGGCGCTGGCATTTGTGCGATTGCCTACCCTGCGTCAACGGATTAACTTGATGGATGCGGCGCAGGCCCAGGAGACCCACGAGCTGGGCCGTCGCCTCAATAGCCTCCTGCAAATTGTCGAAATTGATGCGGCGCAGGCACTAGAGACCCACGAGCTGGGTCGGCGCCTCAATAGCCTCCTGCAAATTGTCGAGTCCTCACTAGCGTTGATCGACGCCCGCACCCGCGACGTGCCGGAGCTGGAAAGGACTTTCTCGATCCACAAGATGGAGCTGACCACCCTCTACCGGCGGGTCGTTGCTGGCGCCGAACAAACTGTCCAGCTTGAAGAAGGACTGAGGGCGTCGAGTGATCGGCTGGGAACCGAGGTCGGCAGTCTGGGCGCACGTCTCGATGGCGCGATCGATGCGTTACGTGCTGGCCTGGAGACCGGCGTGCAGACGTTGGGCGATCGGCTGGGAACCGAGGTCGGCAGTCTGGGCGCGCGTCTCGATGGCGAGATCGAACAGCGCACCCGGGTCGATGGCGCGATCGATGCGTTACGTGCTGGCCTGGAGACCGGCGTGCAGACGTTGGGCGATCGGCTGGGAACCGAGGTCGGCAGTCTGGGCGC
>JBBJNO010000050.1:10114-11465 GCA_037720875.1 Luteimonas sp.
TGGGAACCGAGGTCGGCAGTCTGGGCGCACGTCTCGATGGCGAGATCGAACAGCGCAGCCGGATCGAAGGCGCGATGGATGTACTACGTTCTGGCCTGGAGACCGGCGTGCAGGCGTTGGGTGATCGGCTGGGAACCGAGGTCGGCAGTCTGGGCGCACGTCTCGATGGCGAGATCGAACAGCGTACCCGGATCGAGGGGGCGGTCGATGCGTTACGTTCTGGCCTGGAGACCGGCGTGCAGACGTTGGACGATCGGCTGGGAACAGAGGTCGGCAGTCTGGGCGCACGCATCGATGGCGAGATCGAACAGCGCACCCGGATCGATGGCGCGATCGATACGCTACGTTCTGGCCTGGAGACGGGCGTACAGGCTCTTGGTGCCCGGCTGGACGCGGAAGTCGCCAGCCTTGCTGGACGTGACGACAGCGAGATTCAACAACGAGAACGCATCGACGCGCTGGAAGCCCAGGCGCCGGGCATCCATGAGGCGCTCGGTCAAGTCTTGACGACAGCCTCGGGCTTGGCGCTTGGGGTCGACGAACTACGCTCCGCTGTATCTACCAAGGCCGATGTCGAGCAAGTCACCGTACTCGCCCGTCAGGCAGCCGATCAGCGGTTCGCCGCGGTCGAACTCCAGCGGCGGTTCGGTCTGCTGCTGGAGGAAGCGCGTCGCCGCTTGCCCGCAGAGCTCGATAGCGACCAATTGCAGCGTTTTGCCGCAGAGGAAACCCATCGTCTCGACGCCATGTACGCCAGCTTCGAGGACCAGTTCCGCGGTAGCCGCGAAAACATCATGGATCGGGCTCGTCACTACATCGATGTGGTCAAGAGTGCCGATGCGGGCACTTCCCAGGCTCCCGTGCTCGATCTCGGTTGCGGCCGGGGGGAATGGCTGGAATTGCTCAAACAGGAGGGTCTGGTAGGGAGAGGCGTCGATCTCAACGATGTGTTCCTTGCCCAATGTCGGGCGCGTGGTCTGGACGTCGTCGAGAGCGATGCCCTGGCGTATCTTCGTGAACTGCCTGATGCCTCGCTGGGCGCCATCACGTCGATGCATCTGGTCGAACATCTACCGATGGATGTATTGATCAAGTTGATCGACGAATCTGCCCGCGTGTTGCGCCCGGGAGGCGTGATCGCCCTTGAAACGCCCAACCCGGAAAACCTCCTCGTGGGTTCGCACTTTTTCTACATGGACCCGACCCATCGCAATCCGTTGCCGCCGGCGTTGCTCCACTGGCTGGTCGAGGCGCGTGGCTTCGAGCTTGCGCGCGTCGACAGACTTTCCGAACACAGGGGAGGCCCGGCACTGGTCCCGGTAGCGGAGGATGTGCCCGGCGCCACCCAGAT
>JBBJNO010000051.1:0-11452 GCA_037720875.1 Luteimonas sp.
CCCGATGCGCGCCTGTTGTCGCGCCTCGACTATGCCGAAGCGCAGGAAATCGCCACCACCGGCGCAAAAGTCCTGCACCCGCGTTCGATCGGGCCGTGCCGCGAGGCGGGCGTGCCGATGGCGATCCTCGACACGCAACGCCCCGACCTGCCCGGCACGCGCATCGACGGCAACACCGTCACCGTACCCGGCGTCAAGGCGATCAGCCGCCGCAACGGCATCGTGCTGGTGTCGATGGAAACCGTCGGCATGTGGCAGCAGGTCGGCTTCCTCGCCGACGTCTTCGAGCGTTTCAAACGGCACGGCCTTTCGGTGGACCTGATCGGCTCGTCGGAAACCAACGTCACCGTGTCGCTGGATCCCAGCGAAAACCTGGTCAGCACCGACGTGCTGGCGCGGCTGTCCGCGGACCTGTCGCAGGTGTGCCGGGTCAAGGTCATCGCGCCGTGCGCGGCGATCACGCTGGTCGGCCGCGGCATGCGTTCGCTGCTGCACAAGCTGTCCGACGTGTGGGCCGCGTTCGGCCGCGAGCGCGTGCATTTGATTTCGCAATCATCCAACGATCTCAACCTTACTTTCGTCATCGACGAGGCCGATGCCGACGGCCTGTTGCCGGAACTGCACGCGCAACTGATCGGCAGCGGCGCGATGCCAGTCGGCGATGCCAGCGTATTCGGGCCGAGCTGGCGCCGGATATTAAATGAGAGCAGCACGCATGGCCCGGTGCAACGCGCGACGCCGTGGTGGGAGGCCGAACGCGAGCGCCTGCTGCAACGCGCGGTGCAAGGTACGCCGCGTTATGCCTATCACCTGCCGACCGTGCGCGAACGCGCGCGCGCATTGAACGCGGCGACCGCGATCGACCGGCGTTATTTCGCGCTCAAGGCAAATCCGCACCCGGATATCCTGCGTGCGCTCGAAGCCGAAGGATTCGGGCTGGAATGCGTCTCGCAGGGCGAACTCGAGCATGTGTTCGCGACCTTCCCCGGCCTCGATCCGCAACGCGTGCTGTTCACGCCGAGTTTCGCGCCGCGTGCGGAGTACGCATCGGCGTTCGCGATGGAGGCGACCGTCACGCTCGACAATGGCGCTGCGCAACTGGCCGGACCTGTTTCGCGGCCGCGAACTGTGGCTGCGGATCGACCTGGGCCGCGGCGACGGGCACCACGCCAAGGTCGTGACCGGAGGCGCAGCCTCCAAATTTGGTTTGCCGATCGCGTCCATCGAGTTGTTCGTGGCAGAGGCCCGCAAGCTCGGCGTACGCATTGGCGGACTGCATGCGCACCTGGGCAGCGGCATCGACCAGCCCAAGCACTGGCGTGAGGTGTATGCGGAACTGGCCGGCATCGCGGACAGCATCGGCACCATCGAAATCATCGATATCGGCGGCGGCCTGCCGATTCCGTACGCGCCCGACCAGGTCGCGTTCGATGTCGGCGCATGGGCCGAGGGCCTCGCGGAAATCAAGTCCGCATATCCGCGCTTCAAGCTGGCGATCGAGCCGGGCCGTTTTCTGGTCGCCGAATGCGGCGTGCTGCTGCTGCATGCGACGCAAGTCGTGGAGAAGGATGCCGTGCGCCGCGTCGGCCTCGACGCCGGCATGAATGCGCTGATGCGTCCGGCGTTGTACGAGGCCTGGCACAGCATTCACAACCTGAGCCGTTTCGACGACGCGCGGACATTGCCGTTCGACGTGGTCGGCCCCATCTGCGAAAGCAGCGACGTGCTGGGCCGCCATCGCGACTTGCCCGCGGATACGGCTGAAGGCGATGTCTTCCTGGTCGCCGATGCGGGCGCCTACGGCAGGGTGATGTCCAACACCTACAACCTGCGCGCGCTGCCCGCCGAGGACATCCTGCAATGACCGCCTTCGTTTTCAATCGCGATGCGATCCGGGCATTCCGTTTCGTGCGCTGCGACTTCGACAGCGTCACGGGCATCGCGCGATTGGTGTATGCGTTCGATGACAGCCCGGAGTTGGTCGAGACCATCACGTTTCCCGGCGCGCCGTTTCACTGCGATGCGCCGCGTGCGGAAGCGGTCGAACAGGCCTTGCGTCTACTGCACCTGATTGCCGGCGTGAGTTATTACAAGGCAGCGGTGCCGGCGGAGATCCGCATCGACGCGTATGACATCGATGACGACACTGCGGCGCTGCTGGAAGACATTTACGTCAATGGGCTGGGCGAGTTTGCGTATCGCAATGGGTTGAATCTGCACGGCAGGGTCCGGTTTCCGACGGGTGTTGTAGGAGGGGCTTCAGCCTCGACGTCGGAGACCACTGCGCTGGGCCTGAAGCAACACGCCCTCGTCGCCATCGGCGGCGGCAAGGATTCGCTGGTCAGCATCGAGGCGCTGCGCGCCATCGGCATCGAACAAACCGTGAGCTGGATCGGCGGCTCGCAACTGATCAAGGCCTGCGCCGAGCGCACCGGCCTGCCGACGCTCAACATCGGCCGCCAACTTGCGCCCGAATTGTTCGAGTACAACCGGCAGGGCGCGTGGAACGGTCACATCCCGGTGACGGCGATCAATTCCGCCATCCTCGTGCTCGCGGCGTTGTTGCATGGCGTCGATCAAGTGGTGTTTTCCAACGAACGCTCGGCCAGCTACGGCAGCCTCATCGAAGGCACGGGCGAGGTGAACCACCAGTGGTCGAAAGGTTGGGCATTCGAGCGCGCGTTCGGCGAGTACGTGCAACGCCATATTGCTGCCGATTTGAACTACTACTCGCTGCTGCGGCCACTGTCCGAACTCGCGGTCGCGCAACAATTCGCGAAAACCGGCCGCTATGACGCGCACTTCTCCAGTTGCAACCGCAACTTCCATCTGCTCGGCGAGCGACCCGCCAACCGCTGGTGCGGCGTGTGCCCGAAATGCCACTTCGTGTTCCTCGCGCTGGCGCCGTTCATGCCCAAGCCGCGGCTGGTCGGCATCTTCGGCCGCAACCTGCTCGATGACCCTGCGCAGACGGTCGGCTACGACAGCCTGCTCGAATACCAGGAACACAAGCCATTCGAGTGCGTCGGCGAGGGCAAGGAGTCGCGCGCGGCGATGGCGGCGCTGGCACAACGTCCGGAATGGCGCGAGGACGCGATCGTCGAACGCTTCGCGCGCGACATCCGCCCGCAACTCGGTGTCACCGAACTCGGCATCGATGCGTTGATGACCATCGACGACGAACACCGCATCCCTGCACCGTTGTGGAACCAGCTGCGTGCGCTGCTCGCCAATTAAAATCCGGCAGCTTGAAGGCCAACGCGTCGCGTTATGGGGCTGGGGACGCGAGGGCCGCGCCGCATATCGGGCGATCAGAAGCCGGGAATCGGCAATCGGCAATCGGCAATCGGATGCAGTAACGGCGTCAAGTCGGCTTCTGACCGTCTTCTGCGATGCAGGCGAAATCGATCAAATCCGGGCGCTTGGCGATCCGCAGCTTCGCGTGGAAACCGAGGCGACCGGCGAACGCCTGGCCGCCTTCGATATCGTCATCAAGTCGCCCGGCATCAGCGCCTACAGACCCGACACCTTGCGTGCGATGGCGCAGGGCACGCGGTTCATCGGCGGCACGGCCCTATGGTTCGCCGAGCGGCCGGATGCGCGCACGATCTGCGTCACCGGCACCAAGGGCAAGAGCACCACGACCGCGTTGCTGGCGCACTTGCTGCGCGCGGGCGGCCATCGCACCGCGCTGGCGGGCAACATCGGACTGCCGTTGCTTGAATGTCTCGAGGACGACGCCGAATTCTGGGCGATCGAACTGTCGAGTTACCAGACGCGCGACGTCGCGAGCAGCGGCGTGCGCCCCGACATCGCCATCGTGCTCAACCTGTTTCCCGAACACCTGGATTGGCACGGCAGCGAGCAGCGTTACATCGACGACAAGCTGGCGCTGCTGACCGAAGCCAAACCTCGCATCGCCGTGCTGAATGCGGGTGATCCGAGGCTTGCAGGCTTGTCGTTGCCGGAGTCGCGGGTGCATTGGTTTGGTCGCCAGGACGGCTGGCATCTGCGCGGAGACGAGCTGTATCGCGGCGGCGAATTCATATTCGATACCAGCGCCGTTCCGCTGCCGGGACGGCACAACCGCAGCAATCTCTGCGCCGTATTGACCGCGATCGAAGCGCTTGGACTCGATGCAGTGGCGCTGGCGCCAAATGCAGCCTCGTTCCAGCCATTGCCGCATCGTTTGCAGACACTGGGCACGCGCGACGGCATCACCTACGTCAACGATTCCATCAGTACCACGCCCCACGCCAGCCTCGCCGCGCTCGATGTGTTCCGCGACCGGCGCGTCGCGCTGCTGGTGGGCGGCCACGATCGCGGCATCGACTGGAGCGGCTTCGCCGATGCGATGCAATCGAAAGCACCGACCCTCATCGTCACCATGGGACAAAACGGGCCGCGCATCCATGCGTTGCTCGAACCGGTCGTGGCGCAGGCGGGATTTGGATTGCATGCGGTGAGCGATCTCGAATCGGCTATCGCTTGCGCGCGTGACGCCCTGCGCGGTGACGGCGTGATCCTGCTGTCCCCCGGCGCGCCGAGTTTCGGCGCCTACCGCGATTACACCGAACGCGGCCGCCATTTCGCACAACTCGCGGGCTTCGATCCCGACGCGATCGCCGCGATTGCAGGCTTGGGCATTGCCGAGCAATCGCCGTTCCTTCTCCCTGCGGGAGAAGGTGCCGAAGGCGGATGAGGGCGGGAACGCGCCCCAAAGAACGCGCCCCTAAGCGCGCATACGAAATGCTGCACGATTTCTTCCGCGAGCGCTTCGCAGCGAAATAACAGTATTGGAACGGAACACTACAGGAGGGCTTCGGCCCCGGCGCTCGTGGAACTCCAGCGTCGGGGATCAAGTCCCCTCCTGCAAGAGTGACGCCGTGGTTTTTAATGAGTGCGATCGACCGCGTAGCGCGCGAGGCCGCGCAATGCAGCCAGTGCGGGGTTTTCATCCAGCCCATCGAGCGCATCTTCAGCGGCTCTCGCATATTCGCCAGCGCGCTGGCGGCTGTATTCAAGCCCACCCGTGGCACGGATCGCGGCCAGCGCATCCGGCAACGCATCGACTTCGCCATGTTCGACGATGTTCCGCAGCCGCAAGCGCGTCGCGGCATCGGCATGCGCCATCGCGTGGATCAGCGGCAACGTCGCCTTGCCTTCGGCCAGGTCGTCGCCGAGATGCTTGCCCAGGTCGATTTCGTCGGCGGAATAATCGAGCACGTCATCGGCGATCTGGAACGCGTAGCCAAGCTGCATCCCGTAGTCGTACAACCGCTGCTGGGTCGCTGCATCCGCGCCCGCAAGCAAGGCGCCCAGTTGCGTCGCGGCCGCGAACAGCACCGCTGTCTTGCGCTCGATCACGCGCAGATAAGCCGCTTCGTCGGTGTCCGGATTGCGTACGTGCAGCAACTGCAACACTTCGCC
Organism: Luteimonas sp.; assembly: GCA_037720875.1. GTDB lineage: Bacteria > Pseudomonadota > Gammaproteobacteria > Xanthomonadales > Xanthomonadaceae > JALYOU01. Next base: position 5,431 of record JBBJNO010000051.1, read on the forward strand.
TTCGGCAATGGCATTGGTGGTGTCAGCGAGCAGACGCATGACCTCCATCCGATCCAGCTCGACCATCATCTGGAAACTGCGCGAGTACAAAAAATCGCCGACCAACACACTGGCCGCGTTGCCCCACAGCGCATTGGCAGTCTTGCGGCCGCGGCGCAGGTCGGATTCGTCAACCACGTCGTCGTGCAACAGCGTGGAGGTGTGGATGAACTCGACCACGGCTGCGAGCTGGTGGGCATCGGGACCAATATGCCCCAGCGCGCGCGCTACCAGCAGCAGCAGCATCGGCCGCAGGCGCTTGCCGCCCCCGGCGACGATATGTTCAGCCACCTGGTTGACCAGCACCACGTCTGATGCGAGCCGTCGACGGATCAACGCATCCACCGCCGCCATGTCCTCGGAGGCCAGGGACTGGATGGCGGGCAGCGCGAGGGTGGGGCGGAGAAGGCTCATGCGTCATCTGGCGCAATAAGGAGGCGCGATTATACGGAGTCGGCGCTTCACGCTTGAAAGGCCGGCTTCGGAAAAGCCTGACACAACGACGCGGCGTCGCCGGGATGGCGGGACAGCCACGGGTATAATTCGATACGGGTACCCAGACCGGGTTGACTCTCAGCAGGACGACGACAATGGCGCGTGGCATCAACAAAGTGATTCTGGTCGGCAATCTCGGCAACGATCCCGACACCAAATACACCCAGGGCGGCATGGCGATCACCAGGATCAGCCTGGCGACCTCCAGCGTGCGCAAGGACAAGGACGGCAACCAGCAGGAGCGCACCGAATGGCACCGCGTGACCTTGTTCGGCAAGCTCGGCGAGATCGCAGGCGAATACCTGCGCAAGGGTAGCCAGTGCTACATCGAAGGCTCGATCCGCTACGACAAGTACACGGACAAGGAAGGCGTCGAGAAGTATTCCACCGACATCATCGCCGACGAGATGCAGATGCTAGGCGGACGCGGCGAAGGCCGTGGCGAGCCCGCCGAACGCAGCGAGCGCCCGACCCGTTCGGCCCCGCCGCAACGTAGCGACAATGCACCGCAGCCACGTCAGGCGCCGGTGGACGATTTTGCGGATGACGACATCCCGTTCTAGGATTTGCAACCGGGATCTTTCTTGCAGGACATTCACTGAATAACATTCATCTTAAGGAAGGCTGATCTTGCTCGTCATCCCAGCGCAAGCTGGGATCCATTTTGATCTTCGCCTTTGAAACCAGGAAGCAAAATCAAAATGGTTCCAGCTTGCGCTGGAATGACGAAATAGCTGATCAGCCCCCCAGAAACGGAGAGTTTTGTGCCGACATGGCTGGTCACCGGCGGCGCCGGGTTCATTGGTGGGAATTTCGTCCTTGACGCGGTGCGCGACGGCATCCGCGTCATCAACCTTGATGCACTGACGTACGCAGGCAACCGCGACACGCTGTCGCCGCTGGACGGCAATCCTGATCACGTCTTCGTTCATGGCGACATCGGCGATCGAGCGTTGGTCGACCGGCTGCTGATCGGACATCGCCCCGATGCGATCGTCAATTTCGCCGCCGAGAGCCATGTCGACCGTTCCATCGACGGCCCGGCGGCGTTCGTGCAGACCAATGTCGTCGGCACGCTGGCATTGCTGGAGTCGGCGCGCGATTACTGGCGCAGTTTGGAGGGCACTGCGAAAGAGTCATTCCGTTTCCTGCACGTCTCCACCGATGAGGTGTACGGCTCGCTTGGGGACACGGGCAAATTCACCGAGGAAACCCCGTTCGCGCCGAACTCGCCGTATTCCGCATCGAAGGCCGCTTCCGATCATCTGGTGCGCGCGTTCCACCACACCTACGGGCTGCCGGTGCTGACCACCAATTGCTCGAACAATTACGGTCCCTACCAGTTCCCGGAAAAGTTGATCCCGTTGATCATCGCCAAGGCCCTGGCCGGCGAACCGTTGCCGATCTATGGCGATGGCAGGAACGTGCGCGACTGGTTGTATGTTGGCGACCACTGCACCGCGATCCGCGCGGTGCTCGAGCGAGGCCGCGTGGGCGAGACCTACAACGTCGGCGGTGATGCCGAGAAGCAGAACCTCGAAGTCGTGCACGCCATCTGCGCGCTGCTCGATGCGCGGCGTCCGCGCGACGACGGCAAGCCGCGCGTCAGCCAGATCACCTACGTCGCCGATCGTCCAGGGCATGACCGCCGCTACGCGATCGATGCATCGAAACTGCATTCGGAGCTGGGCTGGCAGCCGACGCACGATTTCGAGACGGGCATCGCCGCCACCGTCGACTGGTACCTGGACAACCAGCCGTGGGTGCAGCGCGTGCTTGACGGCAGCTATCGCCTCGAACGCATCGGAGCGGCGACGTAATGCGAATCCCTCGCAAGAACCCGCACATCCCTGTGCGGACTATCCAAGAAAAGCCATGACATCACGCAAGGGCATCATCCTCGCCGGCGGGTCCGGGACGCGGCTGTATCCGTTGACGCAATGCATCAGCAAGCAACTGCTGCCGATCTACGACAAACCGATGATCTATTACCCGCTCAGCGTGCTGATGCTGGCGGGCATTCGCGAAGTATTGATCATCAACACGCCGCATGAGCAGGCGTTGTTCAAGACCTTGCTTGGCGATGGGTCGCAATGGGGCATGCGCATCGAATATGCGGTGCAGCCGAGCCCGGACGGCCTGGCGCAGGCCTATTTGATCGGGCGTGAGTTCGTCGACGGCCAGCCCAGCTGTCTGGTACTCGGCGACAACATTTTCTACGGGCACGGCCTCACCGAGATCCTGCAACGGGCGACCGCGCGCGAGCGGGGCGCCACCGTGTTTGGCTATTGGGTCAAGGACCCCGAGCGTTATGGCGTCGCGGATTTTGACTCCGATGGAAAAGTGATCGGGCTGGAGGAGAAACCGGCCAAGCCGCGCTCCCATTACGCCGTCACCGGTTTGTACTTCTACGACGGACGGGCCAGCGAATACGCGGCATCGTTGACACCTTCGCCACGGGGCGAACTGGAGATCACCGACCTCAACCGTTGTTACCTCGACGACGGCGCGTTGCATCTGGAAAAGCTGGGCCGCGGCTTCGCGTGGTTGGATACCGGCACCCACGAATCGTTGGTCGAGGCGTCGACCTACATCGAGACCATCGAGAAACGCCAGGGACTGCGCGTGTGCTGCCCGGAAGAAATCGCGTACTTCAACCGGTGGATCGACGATGCGCAATTGCTTGCGCTCGCCAAGCCGCTGGCCAAGAACGGATACGGCCAATATCTGTACAGCCTGCTCGAGCATGGACGGGTCGAGTGAAGATCATCGAAACCGACCTGCCGGGTTGCCTGGTGATCGAACCACAGGTGTTTGGCGATGATCGTGGCTTCTTCTACGAATCGTTCAACCGCGACAAGCTTGCGGCGCACGGACTGACGCCGGACTTCGTGCAGGGCAATGTGTCCACTTCGGTGCGCGGGGTACTGCGTGGCCTGCATTACCAGTGGCCCAAACCGCAGGGCAAATATGTGTCCGTGCTGGACGGCGAAGTGTGGGACGTGGCCGTCGACATCCGTCGCGGCTCGCCGACGTTCGGCAAATGGACGGCCGCCGTGCTCAGCGGCGAGAACAAGCGGCATTTCTGGATCCCGGAAGGTTTCGCGCACGGGTTCGCGGTGCTCAGCGAACGCGCGACGTTCACCTATCTCTGCACCCAAACCTACGACCGCGAGGCCGACGCCAGCATCCGCTGGAACGACGCGCGCTTCGCCATCGACTGGCCGCTCAGCGCGCCGCTGCTGTCGGACAAGGACATAAAGGCGCCGTTCCTGGATGACATTCCAGAGGATCGTCTGCCGGTGTTCGTGCCATGAAGGGCCGGCCATGAAGAGCCGGCCGTGAGAATCCTGCTGCTCGGTGCGAACGGGCAGGTGGGAACGGAGCTGCGCCGTAGTCTCGCGCCGCTGGGTGAATTGATCGTCGCGACACGCAATGGGCAATTGTGCGAAGGCGAGCCCTGCGAAGTTGCGGACTTCGACCAGCCGGACAGCCTGCATGGGCTGGTGGAACGCATCGCGCCCGATGTCGTCGTCAACGCGGCAGCGTACACAGCGGTCGATCGCGCGGAACAGGAGGTCGAGGCTGCGTTTCGTGCGAACGCGCAATCACCCGCTGCACTTGCCGAAGCTTGTGCCAAACGCGATGCGCTGCTGGTGCATTACTCGACCGACTACGTATTCGATGGTCGCGGATCACGGCCATACCGCGAAAATGATGCAACGTCGCCACTTGGCGTTTACGGTGCAAGCAAATTGGCTGGCGAAGACGCGATTCGCCGCAGCGGCGCGCGACACTTGATCTTCCGCACAGCGTGGGTGTATGCCGCGCACGGCAAGAACTTCCTGCTGACCATGCTGCGGCTGGCGAAAGAGCGCGATGAGTTGCGGGTGGTAGGCGATCAAGTTGGAACCCCAACGCCGGCTGCGTTGATTGCCGATGTCACCGCCGAGATTTTGCGCCAGCCGTTTTGTGGATCTGGAACCTGGAACCTGACGGCGACCGGGCAAACGAGTTGGCATGGGTTTGCGCAAGCCATCGTCGATCAAGCGGTCGAGCGCGGCGTTATCGCACGTGCGCCAAAAGTCATTTCGATCACGACTGCGGACTATCCAACGCCTGCGGCACGTCCAGCTTATTCGGTGCTGGATATCACGCGGCTGCGGCGTGATTTCGAGATTAAATTGCCGGCGTGGCAAGAAAAGCTGCGGCATGTAATTCAGGAAGCGACGGTACAAAATTAGACATCGCAAAAGCATGTAGAGGGCGGATTGTGAGGGTGCAACAAAAATCCCTTGGCAAGGATTGCCGATGTTGCTCATTCCTTGGGATCAATACTCCGCCGCTTGCGGCGTGCGTTTTTGAAGGCTTGCCAAGCCCGCTCCTGGGTGCGGTCGTTCATTGTAGGAGCGGCTTCAGCCGCGAGCTTTTGATCTGTAGGTGCGAATTCATTCGCACGTTTTTGTTCGCGATTTAGAGCGTGCGAATGAATTTGCACCCACGACACCGTAAGAGTTCGCGGCTGAAGCCGCTCCTACAAAAGCCAGGTGCGTGGGGATGCCTACGGGCAAAGCCACTGGATCCCCGCCTTCGCGGGGATGACGTTTGGCAAAGCCACTGGATCCCCGCCTTCGCGGGGATGACGTTTTGGCAAAGCCGCGGATCCCCGCCTTCGCGGGGATGACGTTTTGGCAAAGCCGCGCTTTGCGCGGGCCAAAACGTCACTTGACCCCGTGCATCCAGCGCTTGGTCAACGGCGTCAGCACGAAGTACACGATGCTCGACCCGATGCCGACCCACAGCATCAACTGGAACAACTCCGAATACTTCGCAGCGGCTGTAGCGAAATCGATCGCAGTGCCTTCCGGAATATCGATCGACGCGATCTTGCCGAACTGCGCCGCCAGCACTTCCGAATACGCCGTGCCCAGCCAGAACGCGCCCATCATCAGCCCGACGACGCGCGCCACCGAAAGTTGCGTGACTGCGGACAGGCCGATCGGCGACAGGCACATCTCGCCGATTTCCAGGATGAAATACGCCAGCACCAACCACCAGACACTGGCCATCGCGCCACCACCGGCGAATTTCGCCGCGGCCAGCATCGGGATGAACGACAGCCCGGCAAACAACAGTCCGATCGCCATCTTCGCCGGCTTGCTGGGGTTCAAGCCGCGCCGTTCCAGCCACGGCCACAGCCACGAGAAGATCGGCGCCAGCACGACGATGAAGAACGCGCCCAGATAGGTCAGCGAGCCGGCGGTCTGCGGCACCAGCACGATGTCGTGGACGATGGCGATGACGAGACCTGCGGCCATCAATATCACCAGCGCCCTTGCAAGACCGGCGTTGCCACGATCGCTGGCCATCAATGCCGCGATCATCAACGGCGGACTCGCCACCAGCGAAAACACCGCCCATGGCAATGCCGGTTGATAGGTGCCGGACGATACGCCAAACAGATCCTTGGTCAGCAACCGGTCGGTGA
>JBBJNO010000298.1:0-3018 GCA_037720875.1 Luteimonas sp.
CGCTCCTACAAAATCTGCGGCTTTGCAGATGTTTCGATCGAGTAAAATCGCCGCTTCGCCATTCGCACGACTCCGGAGTGTTCATGGGCAGGGGCCCCTCCATCGAAGGCCGCAAGAACGCCGAGGACGCCCGGCGCGGCAAGATCTTCACCAAGCTCATCCGCGAGATCGGCGTGGCCGCGCGCGCCGGCGGCGGCGATCCCGGTGGCAATCCGCGCCTGCGCACCGCGATCGAGAAGGCGCTGTCGGCCAACATGACGAAGGATGTCATCGAGCGCGCGATCAGGAAGGCCACCGGCGAACTTGAAGGCGTCGACTACGAAGAGATTCGCTACGAAGGCTACGCACCCGGCGGCGTGGCCGTGATCGTCGACTGCCTCACCGACAACAAGGTCCGCACCGTCGCCGACGTGCGGCATGCGTTCGGCAAGTTCGGCGGCAACCTCGGCACCGATGGCTCGGTCGCATTTTTATTCAGGAAACTCGGCGTGCTGAGTTTCGCAGCGGGCGCGGACGAGGACGCACTCACCAGCGCCGCCATCGAGGCTGGCGCCGACGACATCGTGATGTATCCGGAGGACGGCGCGATCGATGTGCTGACCGCACCCGGCGATTTCGAGACCGTGCAAACCACGCTCGCCGCATCCGGCTTCAAGCCTGGCTACGCCGAAATCACCTACCGCGCCGACAACGACATCGCCGTCGAGGGCGACACCGCGCAACAGGTCGCCAAGCTGCTCGGCTGGCTGGAGGATCTCGACGACGTGCAGCATGTGTATTCGAATGCGGAGCTGGGCGAGGGCGCGTATGCGTAGCGGGACTCGGGACTCGGGACTCGGGACTCGGGACAAGCGTGATAGCGCGACCGATACCTGTTTCCTGATGCGTCTGCGACAAGCGACACGAGAGGACGGTTCGTGAGCTTTCCGAGTCCCGAGTCCCGAGTCCCGAGTCCCGGCTCCACCCGCATCCTCGGCATCGATCCCGGCTCGCAATGCACCGGTATCGGCATCATCGACGTCGACGCCGCGGGCAGGACCACACACGTCTTTCATGCCCCTTTGCAGTTGCTTGGCGATGGCGAATTCGCGCAACGACTCAAGCGTCTGCTCGATGGTCTGGCCGAAGTCATCGACACCTGGAACCCGAATGAAGCCGCCATCGAAAAAGTCTTCATGGCGCGCAATCCGGAGTCTGCGTTGAAGCTGGGCCACGCGCGGGGGGCGGCACTGTGCGCGGTAGTGCTGCGCGACCTGCCGATCCACGAATATGCGGCGAAAGAGGTCAAGCTGGCGGTGGTCGGCAAGGGCGCCGCGGACAAGGTGCAGGTGCAGCACATGGTCGGATTGCTGTTGAACCTGCACGGGAAACTACAGGCCGATGCTGCCGATGCGTTGGCGGTGGCGATCACGCACGCGCATGTGCGGGCGAGTGCGAACCGGCTGGGCGTGAATGTGCGTGAGGCGTGGAGCAGGAAGTGATGATGCAATCCAGTTTTCTTCCAGCCGTCATTCCCGCCTGCACGGGAATGACGTCAAAACAAAAGGCACGCTGCAACCATGATCGGACGCCTCAAGGGAATCCTCATCCACAAACAGCCACCCTGGCTGGTCATCGACGTGCATGGCGTCGGCTACGAACTCGAGGCGCCGATGAGCACCTTCTACGACCTGCCCGAAGCCGGTCGCGAGGTATCGTTGTTCACCCACTATGCGCAGAAGGAAGACAGCGTCTCGCTGTACGGTTTTCTCAGCGAAAGCGAACGCCGCCTGTTCCGCGACGTGCAAAAGGTCTCGGGCATCGGCGCGAAGATCGCGCTGGCGGTGCTGTCGGGCGTCAGCGTCGATGACTTCGTGCGCATGTTGCAGAGCAACGATGTCGCCGCGTTGACGCGCATCCCGGGCATCGGCAAGAAGACTGCAGAACGCATGGTCGTGGAATTGCGCGACCGCGCCATCGATCTTGGCGGGGGCTCGCCGATCTCCTCGGGCGGCAAGATCGCGCATGATCCGTTTTCCGAAGCCGTGGTTGCCCTGCAACAACTCGGCTACAAGCCCGTCGAGGCGCAGCGCATGGGCAAGGAAGCCTTCGCCGAGGGCGATTCTGCTGAAAGCATCATCCGTAAAGCGCTAAAGTCCGCGCTTCGCTGACGCCGCACTGCGCCAATCTCTGGAACCTGCATTGAACAGTCACCATTCCGACGCCGCACACGGTGCGCACGGCCACGGCAAGATCGGTCTTCCCGGCCTGGTTGTCGGCGCGATCGGCGTCGTCTTCGGCGACATCGGCACCAGCCCGCTGTACACACTGAAAGAGGCGTTCTCGCCCCACTACGGCCTCACCGCCAACCACGACACCGTGCTTGGCATCCTGTCGCTGGTGTTCTGGGCGCTGATGATTGTCGTCACGGTCAAGTACGTCACCATCATCATGCGCGCCGACAACGAAGGCGAGGGCGGCATCATGGCGCTGATGGCGCTGGTGCAGCGCAGTTTGCCGAAGAAATCGCGTTCTGCGTATGTGGTCGGCATCCTCGGCATCTTCGGCGCGTCGCTGTTCTTCGGCGACGGCGTGATCACGCCGGCCATCACCACCTTGTCGGCGATCGAAGGCCTGGAGCTGGCCGCACCGCGGCTGCACGCGTGGATCGTGCCGATCACCATCGCGGTGCTGCTGGTGGTATTCGGCACGCAGCGCTTCGGCACCGCCAAGGTCGGGCGCGTGTTCGGCCCGGTAATGCTGCTGTGGTTCGCGACGCTGGCCGTGATCGGCGTGATGAACCTGTTGCGGGAACCCGAAGTGCTGCAATCGCTGAATCCGTGGTGGGCGCTGCAGTTTTTCATCCAGCACGGCTGGCATGCGATCTTCATCCTTGGCGCGGTGGTGCTGGCGGTGACCGGCGGTGAGGCCTTGTACGCGGACATGGGACATTTCGGCGCGCGTCCGATTCGCTACGGTTGGTTCTTGTTCGTGCTGCCGGCGCTGATGCTCAATTACCTCGGCCAAGGCGCGTTGGTG
>JBBJNO010000299.1:0-3008 GCA_037720875.1 Luteimonas sp.
CAATGGCCAATGTGGAGGAAGCGCCGATGCCGAGCTTCGGCGGCTTGCGCAACAGTCGCGGCGGCCGTTCCGCCGAGGCAGCGCCGGCGGTCGCGGATCTGCCGGGTGATTACCTCGACATTCCTGCGTTCCTGCGTCGCCAGGCTGACTGAGGCGATTGCTCTTACGGGAAGCATCTGCGTCGCAGCAACAGTGCACGTCCTCTTCACTGCCGGGCATTCGCCTGCCCGGCAGTCTTTTCGACGAAATCAAAGCGATGCTGATCCGCCGTTCGTATGACGAGGGTTGTTTCACAGAGGCGCAGCAGGGCTTTCGTTCAGGTTCAGCGTACATCGTGTTAATCTTCCGCGTCCCCCGACCCGGATCCCCTGCAGCCGCACCGTTGCGCCGCCTGCACATCGATCCGCGTTACCGATCCGCGTTACAAACGCAAGACTTGCAAGGCCCCAATTCCGACGATGGTTCGCCAACGCACACTCAAGAATGTGATCCGCGCCACAGGCGTCGGATTGCATGGTGGCGAAAAGGTGTACCTGACGCTGCGCCCGGCGGCTGTGGATACCGGCATCGTGTTTCGTCGTATCGACCTCGACCCGGTGGTGGAGATTCCCGCGCGCGGCGAGTTGGTGCACGAGACCATGCTGTGCACCGGCCTGAGCCGCGACGGCGCCAAGGTCATGACCGTCGAACATCTGATGTCCGCGCTGGCCGGACTCGGGATCGACAACCTGTATGTCGAGCTGTCCGCGGCCGAAGTGCCGATCATGGATGGCTCGGCCGGTCCGTTCGTGTTCCTGCTGCAATCGGCCGGCATCGCCGAACAGGAAGCGCCCAAGCACTTCATCCGTATCACCAAGCCCATCGAAGTGCGCGACGGCGACAAGCTGGCCCGCTTCACGCCGCACGCCGGTTTCAAGCTGGGCTTCACCATCCAGTTCGACCATCCGATGATCCCTGCGACGCAATCGCGTGCCGAAGTCGATTTCTCGACAACGTCCTATGTCAAGGAAGTCAGCCGAGCCCGCACCTTCGGTTTCATGCGCGACCTGGAATTCATGCGCGAGCGCAACCTCGGCCTCGGCGGTTCGATGGACAACGCCATCGTGCTCGACGAGTTCCGGGTCCTCAACGAGGACGGCCTGCGCTACGCGGACGAATTTGTCCGCCACAAGATCCTCGATGCGATTGGCGACCTGTACCTCACCGGGCACCCGATTGTCGGCGCCTACGAGGGCTTCAAGTCCGGCCACGCCCTCAACAACAGACTGGTGCGCGCCCTGCTGGCTGATGCCAGCGCGTGGGAAGAAGTCACCTTTGAGGATGCGGCTGACGCCCCCGTCCTGTACGGCACCCCGGCGCACGTCTGAGCCAACGCCCAGCTTCCAGGCGCATGCCTGCCACTCACCTTGGTGAGCAAAGCGTGAAGTGAAATCGCTGTTTTAACGTGGTTTTAGCGGTTTTATAGCGAAATGTTAACGAATACAAGGGGTTAGCCCGGTACCATGCCCCCTGGCCGATCGAGGCGCGGACGCCAAAACGTCTTCCGCAACCGAATCGGCCATCAGCCTTGCTTGTCGGATTTGCCGGGATCGGAATCCTTGAGCGAGGCGAGGGCGTCCCGCAGTGCATCGCTCGCGGCCGCCGACATCGGTATCGCTGTCCGTTCGACCCGCACAGGCGGAGTCAACGGAGCAGTTGTCGCCTTGACGACAACCTCGGCGGCATCGAGCCCGATGGAACGGGCCGCGTCGAGGAGTTCAGGGGCAGCGAGCCGTACCTTGGTTCGCCAGATCGGGGAATCGACCACGAAAACGAGTCTGCCGTTTGAGAAATTCGCAAGCCGCGCGTGCGCGGAGAGTGAAGACGGCAAGCAGGGGCGCAACCGCCGGTCCAGTGCATCGAGCCACAAGGCACGACGCAACGGGTCGCCAGCCGGTTCCGCGAGTAGCGCATCGAGCGCGGCTTGCGGCACGGAAGGACGATTCGGACGGGACTTGGCATCAGACATCGGAATTCAATTTGAGCTTTCAGAGCATCGTCAACAATACGCGTGAGTGGGTGCAGGATCTGCCCTCGCGTGCACGCAATCGCGTCGCCTCGCGTCCCGGCTCCGCCGCCCTGCTGCTGGCAGCCGCCGGCATGGTGATGGGCGCGGGTGCCAGCAGCGGCATCGACAACCTCCAGGTCACCCAATTGCAGGCCCGGGTCGAGGGCCAGCAGGCCAGCCTCGACGGCGCGCGCAGCGAGGCGCAGCGCGAAATCAACGCCATGGCCGCGCGGCTGGGCGAACTGCAGGCCGAGGCCAACCGGCTCAATGCGCTCGGCGACCGCCTGACGCGCATCGGCCAGTTGCAGGACGGCGAATTCGACTTCAACAAGCCGGTCGGCGTCGGTGGCGCCGGCCCGGTCCGCGACATGGCGCCGCGCGAACTGCACGGCGGCCTGACGCAGCTGGATGCGCAGTTCGATGCGTCGGGCAAGCAGCTGTCGGTGCTGGAGTCGCTGTTGTTCAGCCGCCAGCTCGATCGCAACGCGGTGCCGTCGCGCGAGCCGATCCTCGGCAGCTACATCACCTCCGGTTTTGGCGGCCGCGCCGATCCGTTCGGTGGCGGTTCGCAGTTCCACAAGGGCATCGATTTCGAGGCCAATCTCGGTGACCCGGTACTGTCGGTGGCCGATGGCGTGGTCAGCTATTCCGGCGTGCGTAGCGGCTACGGCAATGTCATCGAGGTCGACCACGGCAACGGCTACGTCACCCGTTACGCGCACAACTCGCGGCTGTTGCTGCGGGTCGGCGACCTGGCGCGTGCCGGGCAGAACATCGCCAAGGCCGGTTCCACCGGACGCTCCACCGGTGCGCACGTGCATTTTGAAGTGTGGGAAAACGGCCGCGTGGTCAATCCGCGGAAGTTCATCGGCGACAAGCGCGCGGTCACGCGCGGCTGATCCGGCGACACAAGATTTTGTAGGAGCGCACCTGGGCGCGACGGGGCGTTACCGGTAAACCC
>JBBJNO010000300.1:0-3006 GCA_037720875.1 Luteimonas sp.
TGCGCTCCTACAAATGCAATGCGAATTCGGCGGCGTTACGGCGACAACGGATCGGGCGCGCGATCGATCAGCGTGCGCACCTCGAACAATTCCGGGAAGAACGTCAGCTGCAGCGCCTGCTGCAGGAATCCGACGCCGCTCGACCCGCCGGTGCCGCGCTTGAAGCCGATGATCCGCATCACCGTGCGCATGTGCCGGTAGCGCCACAGCTGGAACTGCGTTTCCAGGTCCACCAGGTCCTCGCACAGGTGGTACGCCTCCCAGTGCGATTTCGTGTCCTCGTAGATGCGCACGAACATCGGCAGCAGGTCCGGGTTCGACACGTGCGGCCGGGTCCAGTCGCGCTGCAAATGGTGCTCGGGCACCGCATGGCCCTTGCGCGCGAGAAAGCGCAATGCTTCGTCGTACAGGCTGGGCGCTTCCAGCGCCTCGCGCAGCACGGCCGAGCCTTCCGCATCGTGCGCGAACACCTTCATCATCTCGGCGTTCTTGTTGCCCAGCAGGAACTCCATGGTGCGGTACTGCAGCGACTGGAAGCCCGACGACGGCCCCAGCAAGTCGCGGAACTCCATGTATTCCGAAGGCGTCAGCGTCTCCAGCACTGCCCACATCTCGGTCAGCTGGCGCAGCACCTGCTTGCAGCGCGCGAAGATCTTCTGGCAGGGGTCGAGCCGGTCGGCGCGCAGGTGCGCGATCGCCGCGCGCAACTCGTGCACCATCAGCTTGATCCACAACTCCGCGACCTGGTGCTGGACGATGAACAGCATTTCGTCGTGGTGCGGCGGGTTCGACAAGGGCTGCTGCGCCGACAGCAGCCGATCCAGGTGCAGGTAGCCCGAATAAGTCATCCGTCCGGACAGGTCCGTATGGATGCCCGCTTCCAGCGGCCGTTCGTTGTCTTCGATGCTCATGGAATTGAGGTTAGCGCATGTGCTGGCGATACCAGTCATGCAACGGCCATCTGTATTCGGCTTTTGTGCGGCGCCCACGCATTACGGCACTTTGACGGCCTCCGGTTATCATCGGCGATCCGACATCGATGAAGACGTCCAGGCCCATGACCGTCGCTGCGCAATTCGAGATCGAATACCTGCAATATCTGGGACCCGACGGGAAACTCGTCGGCAAACTGCCGCCGGCCGTGTCCGATGCCAAAGCACTGCTGCCGCTTTTCAAACAAATGCTCTATGTGCGCACCTTCGACACCAAGTCGATCGCGCTGCAGCGCACCGGCAAGCTCGGCACCTACGCCGCCTGCCTGGGACACGAAGCCACCCACGTCGGCATCGGCGCGTCGATGCGGCCCGAGGATGTCTTCGCCCCCAGTTACCGCGAATACGGCGCGCAATTCATGCGCGGGGTGAAGCCGCGCGAGGTGTTGATGTACTGGGGCGGCGATGAGCGCGGCAATGATTTTTCCGGCCCGAAGCACGACTACTCGTGGTGCGTGCCGATCGCCACGCAATGCCTGCACGCCGCAGGCGCAGCCTTGGCGTTCAAGTTGCGCAAGGAACCGCGCGTCGCGGTGACATGCTGCGGCGACGGTGGCAGTTCCAAGACCGACACCTACGCCGCGATCAATTCCGCCGGCGCGTACGCATTGCCGTTCGTGCAATGCATCATCAACAACGGCTGGGCGATCTCGGTGCCGCGCTCGGCGCAGACCGGTGCCAAGACGCTGGCGCAGAAAGGCATCGCCGGGGGCCTGCATTGCCTGCAGGTGGACGGCAATGACCTGATCGCGGTGCTGGAAGGCATGCGCCGCGCCATGGAACGCGCACGCGGCGGCGAAGGCGGCAGCGTGATCGAGTTCATGACCTATCGCCTGCACGACCACACCACCGCCGACGACGCGCGCCGGTACCGCGGCGAGCAGGAGGTCAAGGATGCGTGGGATCGCGAACCGGTCACGCGTTTGCGCACCTACCTGATCGGTCAGAAATTGTGGGACGAGGCGCAGGAAAAGGCGTGGCTGGAGGAATGCGGCACGCTGATCGATGTCGAAATCAATGCCTACCTGGAGACCCCGGTGCAGCCGGTTGAGGCGATGTTCGATTATTTGTATGCCGACATGCCGCCGGATGTGCGCGAGCAGCGGACGGCAGCGATGGCGCTGGATAAAGCAGCTTCGGAGAAGCGTCATGGATGAGCACGCAACCCGGCAGATCGAAATATCGTCATCCCAGCGCACGCTGGAACCCATTTTGACGTTGTTGTTGACTTCACCTTTGGCTGCTCCATTACGAAAGTCAAAATGGATCCCAGCTTGCGCTGGGACGACGAAGTCGGGAGTTTGGGTATGATCGATACCAAGGCCGCGCCGGCCATCACCCCTGCTGCAATCACGCTCATCGAAGCGATCACCCAGGCGCTCGCCTATGAAATGCGCAACGACGACACCGTCGTGGTGCTGGGTGAGGATGTCGGCATCAATGGCGGCGTGTTCCGCGCCACCGCCGGCCTGCAACAGACGTTTGGGTCGGAGCGCGTGCTCGACACGCCGCTCGACGAGACCACCATCGCCGGCCTCACCGTCGGCCTGGCCACGCAAGGCATGAAGCCGGTCGCCGAAGCGCAATTCGACGGCTTCATGTACCCGATGGTCGACCACATCATCTGCCACGCGGCGCGTTTCCGTTATCGCACGCGTGGCCGGCTGACCTGCCCGATGGTGCTGCGCGTGCCATGGGGCGGGGGTATTCGTGCGCCGGAACACCACAGCGAAGCCAACGAATCCATCTTCACCAACGTGCCCGGCTTGCGCGTGGTGTTGCCGTCGTCGCCCGCGCGCGCCTACGGCCTGTTGCTGGCCGCGATCCGCGATCCGGATCCGGTGATCTTCTTCGAGCCCAAGCGCATCTACCGTCAGTACAAGGAACTGGTGCCCGACGATGGTGAAGCCTTGCCGCTGGATGTCTGCTACGTGCGGCGCGACGGCAGCGATGTGACGCTGGGAACGTGGGGCGCGCAGGTCAAGGAAACGCTGGAGGCCGGGGAATAACTGGC
>JBBJNO010000052.1:0-4675 GCA_037720875.1 Luteimonas sp.
TTCCACACCGGCGAGCATGTCTGCGGCTACTGGCCCGACCGCATCGCGCGCGATCTGGTCATCGATCCGCGCGATCCGCGTTTGCCCGAACTGTATGCGCAGGCGCTGAGCTGGGGATTCCGGCGCTCCGGTGACCTGGTCTATCGCCCGCATTGCCACGGCTGCAAGGCGTGCGTCGCGGTGCGCGTGCCGGTCGCCGATTTCGTACCGGACCGCAGCCAGCGCCGCTGTCTCAAACGCAACGCCGATATCGAGATGCGCGTGGTTGCGGCCGAACGCACCGAAGAGCAACTGGCGCTGTACCAGCGCTATCTCGCTGCGCGCCATCCGGCCGGCGGCATGGACGATCACGGCGCCACCGAGTTCGAGCAATTCCTGATCGGCGGCTGGGCCACCGGACGATTCCTCGAACTGCGCGACCACGGCCGCCTGCTGGCGGTGGCGGTTACCGACATGGTCGAACACGCGCTTTCGGCCGTGTACACCTTCTACGAACCCGATGCGGCGCAACGCGGGCTCGGCACGCTGGCGGTGCTGCACCAGATCGAATGGGCGCGACGCGAACAACGCGATCATCTCTATCTTGGCTACTGGATCGATGGCCACCGCAAGATGGATTACAAACGCAGGTTTCAGCCGCTGGAAGGGTTCAACGGGCGCGAGTGGCGTCGCATGGCGTTTGCGGAACAGAAGCCATAGACACTGGCGTTCCCGGCAATTGCAAACGAACTGAGATCTTTGATCCAGCAATTTGCGTGGGCTGCGTAGATCAGCGAAGAACTTTACTTCACGGGGTTTGTCTGTTCTGGACTGCCCCGGTTTTAGTGAGCACTTCCGGACCCGAGGCTCCAATCCAGCCCATACAAGAAAACACAAACAGTAGGAGTGCATTGTGCTGAAAACCGTCTTGCTTGCCACCACCATCATCTGCGGGGCAACACTTTCCACCGCAGTAGTCGGCCAACAAGCCGTTGCGTCCACGCCTGTAACCGCGCCCGAGCGCGAGCCAGTCCAAATGGATGCAGTCGTCGTGACAGGCAAGGTCACAGGGCCTGGCATGTGGCAGGTCTACATGGATGACGACCATGACCTGTGGATCCTGGGCACGCTGTCGCCGTTGCCGGCCAACATCGAATGGGATTCCTCGCAGGTTCAAGATCTCGTCGCGCAGGCCGGCGATGTCATGTGGGGGCCGAATTATTCGGTCAATATCAAGGCCAACTACCTGCAGCAGGCGATGCTTGGGTTGAGCTATCTGAAGGCGCAGAAAAACCCGGATGGGAAGTCCCTTCAGCAAGTGCTGGATCCAGCGCTGTATGCGCGCTGGCAGGTCGCAAAGGCCAGGTACATGCCACGTAATTCGAGCGTGGAGAAAAAACGACCACTGGTGGCGGCGCAGGATCTATTGGACGCCGCGATCAAGCGAGTCTCGCTCTCCGGCAAGGATATTGTTTCCCCGCAGATGAAGCGCTTTGCCAAGGAAAGCGGCATCCGGAATTGGCGACCGGTGTTCACGGTCGACGTCAGCAACAAGGCCGCCAAGGCGGCGTTGTCGGATGTCCGTCGACTGAGCCTCGATGATTCCCGTTGCCTGGCTGCGACGTTGGATGCCATCGACGACGACATCCCGCGCATGGTCGCAAATGCGAATGCATGGGCAAAGGGTGACGTGCAAAGCATCAGTTTCTCTGCGCTGGCTCGCCGCGAGTCGCTTTGCTCTGACGCGATGATGAGCCCGGAGTTCTCGGCCAAATACGGCCTGCCCCACATCGAAAAGAGCGTAGCCGATCACTGGTTGAAGCATGCCCGTGCGGCGCTCAACCGCAATGCGATCACGGTGGCCTTCGTCCCGATGGAGTACCTCGTCGGCCCGAACAACTATCTGAACCGCCTTCGCGCCGAGGGATACACGGTCAGCTCCCCGTGATCGAATGAATCACCACTGTTCGCAGCTGGCCTGCCGGGATGCTTGCCTGGCAAAAAAGCCGCGGGTCGAGACCCGCCCTACAGCCTTGTTTCGTCGTTGCCTGCGGGCGCGGCGGACGCGACAGCTGTTTCCGGAACTGCATGCGGAACCGCATTGGGCACGGCGGTGATGGGCAACGCCGTCGGCCCAACCACCGGCAACACCATGCGCGGCTCGGCGATGTGCCGGCCGAAACCGAACGCATCGTCGCTGTGCGCGGAGACGATCATGCGGATCATGCCGCTGGGCACCATCAATTCGACTTCGATCTCCTTGCCGCCCTGCGTGTTGCCGTGCAGCGTCATCTCGATCAGCGAACCGGAGGTGTCGATTTCCCTGCACAGCACGTGCGCGCCCGCGGCACCTTCGACGAGATACGGCTTGATCGCCTCGCCCAGCGCCTCCAGCGCCTGCGGGAAGAAGAACACGGCATAGCCTTCGCTTTCGTTCATGGATTTGTGCGTACCGGTTGGATGCGGGCAGTCATAGCAGATCGATGGTGAGCGCGGCGGCGGCATCGCGGGACACCGCGCGGGCATCGTCGATGCTCTCGCCACGCGCCAATGTTACGGCCACGCGGCGGTGGCCTTCGACGCGGGGCTTGCCGAACAGGCGTAGCGCCGTATCAGGCACCTGTAACGCCGCGTCGATGTTGCCGAACACCGGCACGCCATGGCCTTCCGCCAGCACCGCCGTCGATGCCGATGGCCCCAGTTGTCGGATCACCGGGATCGGCAATCCCAGGATCGCGCGTGCGTGCAGCGCGAACTGCGACAGATCCTGCGAGATCAGCGTCACCAGGCCGGTGTCGTGTGGGCGCGGCGAGACTTCGCTGAACCAGACCTCGTCGTTCTTGATGAACAATTCCACGCCGAACACCCCCCAGCCACCGAGATCATCGGTGACGCTGCGCGCGATGCCCTGCGCCAGCGCCAGTGCGCGCGTGGACATCGCCTGCGGTTGCCAGCTCTCGCGATAGTCTCCATCGCGTTGCAGATGGCCGATGGGATCGCAGAAGCTGGTGCCGTCGCGGTGGCGCACGGTGAGCAAAGTAATTTCGTAATCGAAATCGATGAAGCCCTCGACGATCACGCGGCCCGCACCGGCACGGCCGCCGGTTTGCGCGTACTGCCACGCGGCATCGATGTCGTCTTCGGTGCGGATCAGCGACTGCCCCTTGCCGGACGACGACATCACCGGCTTGACCACGCACGGCAGGCCCAATGCCGCGACGGCATCGACATACTGCTCGTGCGTATCGACAAAACGATACGGCGATGTCGCCAGACCCAGCGTTTCCGCCGCCAGACGGCGAATGCCTTCGCGATCCATCGTCAGCCGCGCCGCACGCGCCGTCGGGATGACGCGCTGGCCGTGATCGCGCTCCAGCTCGATCAGCGTTTGCGTATGGATGGCCTCGATTTCCGGCACGATCAGGTCGGGTTTTTCCAGCGCGATCAGCGCGCGAAGCGCGGCACTGTCGAGCATGTCCAGCACATGGCTGCGATGTGCGACCTGCATGGCGGGCGCATCGGCATACCGATCCGCCGCAATGACTTCTACGCCAAAGCGTTGCAGTTCAATGGCGACTTCCTTGCCCAGCTCGCCCGAGCCGAGCAGCAGCACGCGGGTGGCGTGCGAAGACAGCGGCGTGCCCAACGTGATCATGCGCGACTCCATCGGCCAGGTCCGCATCTTACCTGTGGCGGCTTGTCGGACCTTCCAACGTGGCGAAGCGATCTGTCATCCTTCGACCGTGATCAAACGACGTCCCCTGTTGCGGCATCCGTTGTTGCTGGCGAGTGCGCTGGCCGCGTTGTCGGGCTGCGCGCGCTCCAGCGAACCGTTTGCACGGCTGTCGGGGCTGCTGGTCGATGCGCAGCTCAACGAAGTCAGCGGCATGGCCGCGTCGCACCGTCACGATGACGTGCTGTGGCTGATCGACGACGGCGGCAATCCGGCGCGGCTGTTCGCCGTCAGCCATCGCGGAAGGTCACTGGCCAG
Organism: Luteimonas sp.; assembly: GCA_037720875.1. GTDB lineage: Bacteria > Pseudomonadota > Gammaproteobacteria > Xanthomonadales > Xanthomonadaceae > JALYOU01. Next base: position 3,971 of record JBBJNO010000052.1, read on the forward strand.
GTTCGATATCGCCGGCGTCACCAAGACCGATTGGGAAGATCTGGCCGCGTTCGAACTCGATGGCAAACGCTATCTGCTGATCGCCGACACCGGCGACAACGGCGGCCTGCGCAAGACGCTGCAACTGCACGTGGTCGAAGAGCCGTCTCGATTGCAAAATGCCGAGGACAAGCCGGCAACGCTGAAACCGGCCTGGTCGATTGCTTTCCAATGGCCGGATGGCGCGCGCGATTGCGAGGCGATCGCCGTAGATGTCGTACAGAACAACGTATTGCTGATCTCGAAGAAACGCCAGCCGCCGGAACTCTTTGCGCTGCCATTGAAACCGCGTACTCCAGGACTGCAGACCGCGCGACTGATCGGGACATTGACCGACGTGCCGCAAGCCAGCGCCGAAGAGCGCGCCGCCAATCCCGCCCGCGCCCGCCTGCACGGCCAGGTCACCGCCGCCAGCATCAGCCCCGACCGCCGCACGCTGGCGGTGATGACCTATCGCAATGTGCTGTTCTACCCGCGCAGCGCCAACCAGACCTGGAAACAGGCCACCGCGGCCAGGCCAACGGTGCACGCGTTGCCATGGTTGCCGCAGGCCGAAGCCCTGACATGGGCAGCGAATGGACGCGGCTTGTACGCAACCGGCGAATTCGCGCCGGCGCCGTTGCTTTACCTGACGCCGACGTTGCCGTAAGCCTTGTAGGAGCGGGG
>JBBJNO010000052.1:4762-7501 GCA_037720875.1 Luteimonas sp.
CGCTCCTACAAAAAACCCGCCGTTCGTCGGAATCCACTTGATGATCTGATATCAATTTGATATCACTACACCGTACCCAGCCGGGTAGCCATCGAGAACGTGCCATGAAAGAAAACCCCGTCCGCTCCCTCCCGGGCATCCCGCTCCTGCTGCTGTTGCTGGCCGCCTTGATCGTTGGCGGTTTCCTGATCCTCCAGGACGCGACCAGCGAATCCGGCGGAATGATCGTGCTCGGCGTGGTGGTCGAAATCATCGCCAGTTTCTGCCTGTTCGGCCTGTACATGGTCGAACCCAACCAGGCCGCGGTGTTGAGCCTGTTCGGCAAATACATCGGCACCGACAAGGACAACGGCCTGCGCTGGAACAACCCCTTCTATTCCAAGAAGAAGGTCAGCCAGCGCGTACGCAACTTCGAGAGCGGCAAGCTCAAGGTCAACGAACTCGACGGCAGCCCGATCGAGATCGCCGCGGTGATCGTGTGGCAGGTCGTCGACTCGGCCGAGGCCGTCTACAACGTCGACGACTACGAAAGCTTCGTCCACATCCAGACCGAATCGGCGCTGCGCGCGATGGCGACCAGCTATCCGTATGACCAGCACGAGGAAGGCCAGGTCGCGTTGCGCAGCCACCCTGTCGAGATTTCCCAGCACTTGAAGGATCAACTCGACGAACGCCTGTCGGATGCCGGCGTCAGCGTCATTGACGCACGCATCAGCCATCTCGCCTACGCGCCGGAAATCGCCCAGGCGATGCTGCAACGGCAGCAGGCCAATGCCGTCATCGCCGCACGCACCCGCATCGTGGCCGGCGCGGTCGGCATGGTCGAGATGGCGCTGGCCGAACTGGAGAAGAACGGCACCGTCAGCCTCGATGAGGAACGCAAGGCGCAGATGGTCAGCAACCTGCTGATCGTGCTGTGTTCCGATCATCGCGGCGTGCAGCCGGTGGTCAATACCGGCTCGTTGTATTGATGAAAGCATTGCGACTTAGGCCCGTCATTCCCGCGGCTTTCAACAGCGAAGCTGGTCAAGCGGGAACCCAGTGCCTTTCGGCTCTAGGCGAGGCATCAAAGTCACTGGGTTCCCGCTTTCGCGGGAATGACGATTCTGGAGACTCGTCTCCATGAGCGAAAAGAAAGCCTATCCGCTGCGCATCAACGCCGAAGTCCTCGCGGCAGCGCAGCGCTGGGCCGACGACGAGTTGCGATCATTGAACGCGCAGATCGAGTACGTGCTGCGCGATTCGCTGCGCAAGGCCGGGCGGCTCAAGCCGGTAGCAGGTCAATCAGAAACGGAACCGGCAGCGCGAACCCGCAAGGATGCTTCCGCCAAGGGAGAGCAGACATGAAACCGTTCACCACCATCACCACGATCTTCCTGGGGCTGCTGGCGTTGATGCAGTTGACCCGCTTCGTTATGCGCTGGGATGTCAGTGTCAACAGCATGAGCATTCCCGTATGGATCAGTGCCGTTGCGTTCTTGATTGCGGGTGGACTGGCGCTGATGTTGTGGAAAGAAAACCGCCGGTGAAACCGGCCGACGCTTTTGTAGGAGCGGCCCCCGCTCCTGCAAACGGCTTCTAAATGCACGTGTTGTTGCGTGTTGCTCGGATAAACAATGCGCGGAATCGAATCGAGTGTTGTCAGGAATTCTTCAAGGAGTTGCCAAAATGAGCCAGCGTTGGAGTTACAAGGTTGTGGAAGTGCCGGTCAAGTTGTTCGCGGGCCAGCTCGGCAATCGCGTGCAGCAGGAACTCGACAAACTCGGGCCGCAGGGATGGGAGCTGGTCGGTGGTACAGGCCAGCCCGGTCGATACGCTGCGCCTGTACCTGAAAAAGGCGATCTGACATGGACACCGTCGCCAATGAGGGTCGTGTCGCCTGGAAGCAGGACGGCAAGCTCGCACTGATCTGGGGCGCGCTGGCCGCGGTGTCGGCGGTCGCAGTGATCCCGTATCTGCAGCAAACCATGCCGGGCGCATTCGACAAACTGCGCATCCCGTTTGCCGCCTTTGTTGCACTCCAGGCGGTGCAGGCTTTCGTGCTGCTCGGCCTGTTGGCCTTGCTTGGCCTGCGCATGGGCCATCGTGTCGGACTGGGCAGTCCGCTACTGCATGGCTGGGTGAACCAGCGCGTTGCGCCCGACTGGCGTGTACTGAAACCGTTGCAGGCGATTGCAATCGGGCTCATCGCCGGAGCGGCCATCATCGTCTTGAGTCTGGTGCTTGATCCGATGCTGCCAAAACCCCTGCATCCCCTCCCCGATCCGGGCGTGGGCAAGTCGGCACTCAATGGCTTGCTGGCCTCGTTCTACGGCGGCATTGCCGAGGAATTGCAACTGCGCCTGTTGGTGATGACGTTGCTGGTGTGGACGTTCGCAAAGCTCGCAAGGCGTGCACCGCGACCGTGGGTTTACTGGGTCGCTATCGTGATCGGGGCGGTGTTGTTCGGGGTTGGCCATCTGCCCCCCGCCGGAAAACTCTGGGGATTGAGCGGGATCGTCATCTTTCGCACGATCGTGCTCAACGCCATCGGCGGACTGGCGTTCGGCTGGCTGTACTGGCGGCGCGGCATCGAGATGGCAATGCTGGGCCACTTCAGCGCCGACATCGTGCTGCATGTGCTGGCGCCGTTGCTGTCGAAACCGCTGACGTGATGACGCAGGGCAGACACTGCCCGTCCTACAAACCTGCTTTTGTAGGAGCGCACCTGGGCGCGATGAGGCTTTACCGGTAGAGCCC
>JBBJNO010000052.1:7511-11382 GCA_037720875.1 Luteimonas sp.
CGCAGGGCAGACACTGCCCGTCCTACAAAGAGCGATTGAACTCTTTCACCAAATATGTGCGCGCAGGGATGCATCACCGGCCGGCTGTGGCGCAGCCCGCGCGCGCCCGCTAACCTGCGCGAATGCCATTCGCGCCACACATCCTGATCAACACACCCGAGATCGAAATCTGGCCGGGCGGCCTGTTGCGCGCACGCAGCAATCGCGATGCGCGCGCCCTCGCTCGCTCCCGGCATGTGCTGCGGCGCAAACGCGATGGCAAATATCTCGCTGCCGAACTGCCCGAAGGCTTGTTGCCACTGGTGCAGCGGTTAATGCACGAACCCGGTATCGATGACGCACTTGATGCACTGGAGTCGCTATCGATGCAACGTCGCGCCGGGCTCGATGTCGTCGGTGAATTGCCGTTGCATCGTCTACTCGACCGCCTGGAACAGTTGGGTCTTGACGAAGGGTATGGCGAAGGCACGGGACTGGAACTGATCGCCGAACCGTCCACCCTCGCCTTCGCCGGCTTCGATCGCTATCGCCGGCCGTTGTGGCTGCACCCGCATGCATCGCGCGCGTGGCTGCGCATGCGCGACGCGGCCCATCGCGATGACATCGTGCTGGAAGCGATCTCCGGCTACCGCAGCCACGACTACCAACTCGGCATCTTCGAGCGCAAGCTCGCACGTGGGCAGACCGTCGATGACATCCTGACCGTCAACGCCGCGCCAGGCTACAGCGAACACCACTCGGGCCGTGCGCTGGACATCTGCACGCTGGAGGAACCTGCTGCTGAGGAATCGTTCGAGAAGACGACTGCGTTCGACTGGCTTACCGCCAATGCAGGCGCGTATGGATTCGTGATGAGTTACCCGCGCGACAATCCGCATGGGATTGTTTACGAGCCGTGGCATTGGTGTTACAGACACGCATGACTTTTTTTGTGGGAGGGGCTTCAGCCCCGACGCTCGACAAGCGTCGGGGCTGAAGCCCCTCCCACAAAAGCTGAGCCACCAATCGTCCCCACGAGCGCGCAGCCCTCGGGGGGGCCGCAGCGGCTTTCAACAGCGAAGCTGGTCTACCTGGCTTTTCAGCGACCCGGAAAAAGAGTGCCGGGTATCGGCTCCTAATCGGGCATCAGTCCTGCGAACGCTTCGTCGGTGTTTTTGCGACAGTCGCATCATCCGCAATGCGCCATAGATACATGCTCGCATAGGTCCGATACGGCCCCCAACGTTCACCAAGCAACGCCAGTTCCTTCGGCGTCGGCATTGCAGCGAGCTTGTCGACACGCTGCGCGCCTTTGCGGATGCCGAGGTCGTCGATGGGCAGCACGTCCGGGCGGCCGAGGCGGAACATCAGCATCATTTCCACGGTCCAGCGGCCGATGCCGCGGATCGGCAGCAGTGCGGCCACGATGTCATCTTCGGTCATCAACGACATCCGCCGCAGATCGGGGATCTCGCCACGCGATTCGCGCCGCGCAAGATCGCGCAAGGCCAATGCCTTGTTGCCGGACACACCGCAGACGCGCAACGCGGCATCGTCGATGCGGCCAAGCGTGTCGCAATGGAAACGATCGCTGCCGATGGCAGTTTCCACGCGGCCGACAATCGTCGCCGCGGCCTTGCCACTGAGTTGCTGGTAGAGGATCGCGCGCGCCAGCGCATCGACCGGATCGAAGGACTTGCGCCAGCGCGGATCGGGGGCGATCGGTCCGATCTTCTTCATCCAGGCGCCGAGCTTGCGATCGCGCTTGCACAGATGCGCGAATGCCGATTCCGTATCGAAGCCGCGCGAGTGGCGTGGCATCGTCAGGACTCCCGTATCGCATCGACGGCCAAGACCATCCAGCCGGCGATCAACAGCGTGCCGCCAAGGGGTGCGAGGCTGGCTGGCCATCCGGCCAACACGTTGAAGACCAGGCTGCCCGAGAACAGCAGCACGCCGGCATACAGCATGGCCAGTGCGATTCGATTCAATCGGCTGGATGCCGCCGGTGCAAGGATCGCCAATGCAACACCATGGCCGAATGCAAAGATCGCAGCAGTGTTGAGCCGCGATTGCGCAGCGCCGTCAAAGCCATGCGCGGCGTAGGCAGCCAGTGCCACGGCAGCCGCGGCGCACAACGCGCCGTTGGCCGCAAGCCACGAGCGGCGCGAACGGGTGGGAGAAACGGATTGCATCGACATGTACTCGCGCGTGGTCATGGATTTGCGAGCCCTGAACGCAACACGCCGCGTCTGGACGCGGCGTGTTGCACATCAACTGGCGAACAAATTTCTGCCCGTGATTACTTGAGGTCCCAGAAAACGTCGAACTGTCCGGTTTCCTCGAACGCGCCGGCCACACCCGACTTGTAGGATTCGTACGGGCGATTGATCACTTCGTAACCCTGCGTCAATGCCCAGGCACGTAGCGCGTTGCGAACCGCCTCAAGGCCGGTGATGTAACCGGTGTAGGACGCCCTGGCGGCACGACGCGCGGGGTTCTGCACGTATTCCACTGGACCGAGCATGTTCAGCGTCATCGGCGCATCGCTGCCTGCCACCGGCGCGGGTGCAACGGGTGCGGCTTCCGCTTCGTCGCCATCAGCAGCCGCGGGCGCCGCACTACCCCGGCGAACCGGCTGGGAGACGTCGAAGTTGTAGGTTTCGCGCCCGAGTTCGTTGGTAACGATCCGCAATGGGCCCGCCGCCTGCAGTCCGTTGGCCGCCATGGTGCGCTTGATCCATTCGATGTTGGCGTTCATCGAGGCCGCGATCTCGGCGTTGCCGCGTTCGACCGAGCCTGAATTGACGAACAGCACGTGCTCGGCAGGCATGTCCACGACCTGCAGGCCCGTCATGTTGCTGCCCGATATCGAGTAATCGACATTCGGGACGCTGGCCAGCATGCCGGTCAGGCGCGCCAGGCCCATCTTCATGTCGTCGCCAATGAACCGGGTGACATACAAGCCGGCATAGCGGCCGAGGATGTCCCAGCCATACTCCACATCGTAGGTTTGCCGGATCTCGACGTTGCGGTTGTTGCGACCTGTGGGCTTCAACGTGAACACGCTGGTCTTGTTGGAGCCGCGATCACGGTTGTTGATGGCGTAAGCGATTTTTTGCTTCGGCACGCTGTCGGTGATCTTGTAGCTGCCCGAACCCAGGCCCTTCTCCTGCGAGGTGTAATCAAGTTGCGCGCCGACGCCACTCTCCGGGCCGGACAATTTCAGCTGCATGCGCGGATCGCGCAGCACCAGCGGGTTCCAGTCGTCGAAACGGCGCAGGCTGTTGAGCGTGTCGAACACGATCACCTGCTTGCGGTTGGTTTCGGTCTTTTCGGACAGGTGTCGGTGCGATGGCAGCACGATGCCGACGATGAGGAAAAGCGTGGCGACGATCGCCAGTGAGATCAGGAATTCGATAACGCGGGTCATGCAAGGTTCTCCAGGGCTGGCCATGGCCGGCGTGGGTCGGGATTTGGACAATCGTAACAAACCCGGCCGTGAACAGGCCAGATCGTGCCTGTCACGGCCGTGCTGGCATTCAATCGCGGTCTTGCAAACGCGATGTCGTCGCTATGACGGCATCAGGCCAGTGGCACTCGAAAGACTTCAGTACAGCCCGCGTGCGATCCCGCACCCCAGGGACAGGGTGAGTGGCCGCTTGCTTGCGAGCCCCATGGCTAGCGCTGCCACGGGACGCCCCGGTGCCTGCGCCGGGCCGGACATCCTGTCGATCAGACAAGTTGAAGTTCAAAGGCCTTGAGCACCGCGCGCGTGCGGTCCCGCACGCCCAGCTTGGACAGGATGTTGGAGACGTGGTTCTTGATGGTGCCTTCGGCCACGCCCAGCGAGTTGGCGATTTCCTTGTTGGAGAAGCCGCTGGCCATCAGC
>JBBJNO010000053.1:0-9018 GCA_037720875.1 Luteimonas sp.
AACCGCGATCCGCTCTCCGAACCGCGATCCGCTCTCCGAACCGCGATCCGCTCTCCGAACCGCGATCCGCTCTACCAACCGCGATCCGCTCTACCAACCGCGATCCGCTTACACAAAAAGTAAACAAAGGCGTATAAGCTCTTACTCCCATGGAGACCGACAGAGCGAACCTTCGCCTGATCCGAGCCGGGGCCCCCGGGGAGTCGGCTGCGCCGCATGCTCCGTCCGATGTTTACAAGCGCACTGCCGCCAACAGCCCCACCTCCAATGTCGTCCCCGCCCGGCTTGATGCGGTGCGCTTACTGTCTCTGGATGCCTACGGCCGTGTACTGGACTGGATGAGCTGGCAGGATGCGACCTGTCTCTACGCGCGCGGCGCAGTGTCCTGGACGCTGGGCGATCCCTGCTTGACGATCCACGGCGGCATCTGCCGGGTCACCGGTGAACGCAGCACGATGGAACTGCATCCCATCGTCGCCGCGCGCGGACATGCCCGCGCGCATGCGCTGGACCCGACACCGGCGCTGACCAATGCGGCGCTGTTCGCGCGTGACGCGCACCTGTGCATGTACTGCGGGCACGACGTGCCGCGTCAACACCTCACACGCGACCATGTCGTGCCGCTGTCCAGGGGCGGGCGCGACATCTGGGAAAACGTGGTCGCCGCGTGTTTCCACTGCAATTCGCGCAAGGGCGGCCGCACCCCGCAGCAGGCCAGGATGCCATTGCTGGCGGTGCCGTTCCGGCCGAGCTGGATCGAACACCTGATCCTCTCCAACCGCAATATCCTTGCCGACCAGATGGAGTTCCTCAAGAGCCATCTGCCAAAACGCGCCCGGCGTCCGCTTTAGCGGCGCCCTTCATTGACGTGTAACGCCGGCGACGCAACACTGTCAGCCCGCCCTTGATTTGGTTGATGCGATGCCCCTGACCCTGGGCCTGACCGGCATGGATCCCGCCACCGAAACCGCATTGAAGTCGGCGTTCGGGCAGGCCAATGTGGAAGTCGACAATCGTTTCACGCTCACCTCCGAGAGCGATGCGCGTTACGTCATCGTCGACATGGACAGCATGTACGGGCCGATGAGCTGGCTGCGGTTGCATGGCGCCGACAAGATCGTCATCGGCTTGACCAGCGCACCGCGCACGCAGACGGATCTCCGCTTGGCCCGGCCTTTCGATACCGATGCGGTCACCGCGCTGCTGCGCGAGATCGCCGGCAAGGAAGGCCTCACCATTCCGCCAGCCGAGAAAGCCACTGCCCAACCACCAGCGCAGGCGGTGGCCGATCATGCACCTGCACCTGTAGCTGCCTCACCCAGTCCCGTGCCATCGGGCCTGACACCGGCGCCCGCGCCCCAGGACGAGCTGCCCGAAGAACACGTGCAGCCAGTCGACTCCGAGTCCAGGCCTCCGCTGGAAACGCCGGTGCTGGCCCCTGTTCTCACAGCGGTGTCGGCACCTTCCGAGGTAGCGGCGCAATCCGCGCCGGTGCAGGTCGAGTCAGCCGTTCCGCCCGTGGTGTCCGAAACCGCGGCCCCGGAAACAGTCGCCCCGCCCGAACCACCGCGTCCACCGCGTCCACCAAAAGACCGCACGCTCGCAGACTGGTTGGCACCCGGTGTGTTGTACGGACGCCTTCGCTATCGGCATCCCAACTGCCCTGATCTGCTGATCGATGGCACGGCGCGCGAGTATTTCGGTCCAGCAACCTTGAAGCCGCTGCAGGGGTGCTTCGAGGGCGCTGTTGAGCGCGATGCCTTCGTCGCGGTGGATGACGCGGCCTGGAAATCCGACACCGCGAAGCTGGGCGCAGCGCAGCCGTTAGTGCGCCTGCAGTGGTACGGCGGCCTGGTGGCCGGCAAGGGCGGAACAGAGCTCGATGCCGACAAGCAATACCGGCTGAGCAAATGGCCGCAGACCGAGCGGGAGTTCCCGAAGCATTTCCGCATCGCGACCGTGATGATGAAGGGGCCGGCAACGATCGGCGAGATCGCGGCTGGCAGCGGCCTGCCGCCGTCCGAGGTCGCTGATTTCATCAGCGCGAACCTGGCCACCGGCTATGCCGAAATCGTGCCCGACGCGCCGCCGGAATCGAGCGAGCCCCCGAAGCCCACCGGCATCCTCGGACGCCTGCGCGGCCGCTGAGGTGAACTGGGCCGTTGCGCTCTGGCCAAGGCACGCCAGCTGAATCCATTCGCGGCGTCTTCCTTGCCCGCTACGACCATGGGGGCGAAAATGGCGGCATGATCGACTCCACCCGTTATCCGCGTCTTTCCCGCATCGACGCGCCCGCCGACCTGCGCCAGTTCGGCGAGGACGAACTCCCCGCCATCGCCGATGAGCTGCGCGCCTACCTGATCGAATCGGTCGGCAGGAGCGGCGGTCATTTCGGCGCGGGCCTCGGCGTCATCGAGCTCACCACCGCTCTGCACTATCTGTATGACACCCCCGAGGACCGCCTGGTCTGGGACGTCGGCCACCAGTGCTATCCGCACAAGATCCTGACCGGCCGCCGCGACAGCATCCACACGGTCAAGCAGCAGCACGGCATCGCCCCGTTCCCCAAACGCGAGGAAAGCGAGTTCGACACCTTCGGCGTCGGCCATTCCAGCACCTCGATCTCGGCCGCGTTGGGCATGGCCATCGCCAACGCGCACGCCGGCAACAACCGCAAGGTGGTCGCAATCATCGGCGACGGCGCGATGACCGCCGGCATGGCGTACGAGGCCCTGAACCATGCCGGCGGCATGGAACCCGAACCGAACCTGCTGGTGATCCTCAACGACAACCGCATGTCGATCTCCGAGAACGTCGGCGGCGTCACCAAGATGCTCGGAAAACTGACCGGCAGCCAGACACTCAATGCCTTGCGCGAGAGCGGCAAGAAGCTGCTCGGCGACAAGAACAAACCCACCGCGCGCTTCGTGCGCCGTTGGGAAGAACACTGGAAAGGCATGTTCGTGCCGTCCACGTTGTTCGAGGAGATGGGCTTCCACTACACGGGCCCGATCGATGGCCACGACGTCAAAGCACTCGTCGCGGCCTTGAAGACCTTGAAGAAGCTCAAGGGCCCGCAGTTGCTGCACGTCATCACCACCAAGGGCAAAGGCTACGAATTGGCCGAAGGCGACCAGATCGGCTATCACGCCGTGTCGCCCTTCGATCCGACGTTGGGACTGGTGAGCAAATCGGGTACGAAGAAGCCGACCTACACCGACGTGTTCGGCGACTGGTTGTGCGACATGGCGGCAGCCGACCCGAATTTGCTCGGCATCACCCCGGCTATGCGCGAAGGTTCGGGCCTGGTGCGTTTCAGCAAGGAATATCCGCAGCGTTATTTCGATGTCGCCATCGCCGAGCAGCATGCGGTGACGCTCGCGGCCGGCATGGCCTGCGAAGGCGCCAAGCCGGTGGTGGCGATCTATTCAACATTCCTGCAACGCGGCTACGACCAGTTGGTGCACGACGTGGCGATCCAGAAGCTCGACGTGCTGTTCGCGATCGATCGCGGCGGCGTGGTCGGTCCGGACGGCGCCACACATGCGGGCAACCTCGACCTGTCGTATTTGCGCTGCATTCCCAACATGGTGGTGATGGCGGCGTCGGACGAGAACGAATGCCGGCAGATGCTGTCGACCGGCTATCGACATGATGGCCCGGCCGCCGTGCGTTATCCGCGCGGCACGGGTCCTGGTGTTGCGCTACAAGCCAACCTCGACACGTTGCCGATCGGCAAGGCGCAGATCCGTCGTCGAGGAGCGCGGGTGGCGCTGCTTGCGTTCGGCGCCTTGTTGCCGGCCGCCGAGAAGGTGGGCGAGGAATTGGGCCTGACCGTGGTCAACATGCGCTTCGTCAAACCGCTGGACCGCGCGCTGATTCTTGAGTTGGCGAAGACGCACGAGGGCTTCGTGACACTCGAAGACAACGTGGTCGCCGGCGGCGCCGGCTCCGGCGTGGCTGAATTGCTGGCTGCAGAAGACGTCTTGCTGCCGATCCTGCACCTCGGGTTGCCGGATCATTTCCAGCACCATGCCGCGCGCGAAGACCTGCTCTCCGAAGCCGGTCTGGACGTGGCCGGCATTCGCGCGTCCGTGTTGTCGCGTTGGCCCGCGTTGCTGTCGTCGCAGACACCACGATCGGCGGCATGACGCCTGGTTGGCCTAACACCCCGTAGAGCGGAGCTTGCTCCGCTGCTTTTTGCCTGATGCCACGGCAGCCGGGGAGAACTCGTAGGGTGGGTCTTGACCCACCGCTTCGTTTAGGCGACGCGCCATCGGAATCCGCGCGATCGTGTGTGGGCCAAGGTCACCTACGGCGCCTCGATCTCGTAACCCTTCGCACGCAACTTGGCGAGATAACCTTCGGGCTGCAGCAACTGGCTGATCGGCAGCGTCGCAAACGTTGACGTGTTTTTTGCCAATGCGGCTTCCGCTGCGGCGATCCATGTACGTTCCATGCGCTTGTCGAGATCACCGTAACCCAGCTTGCGGACGATGTCCGCTTCCGCAAACGCGGCATTGCAGGCAGTGAACTGATTGCGGTAGGGCAAGGTGCGCAAGGTGTCGATATCACCCGTCGCCCAGGCATTGGCGCGCGCGATCATCGTGCCCAGGTCGCCCTCGATGCGGTCGAGCGTCCTGTTGAAACAATCCTGGTCGTTGAGCGACTCGCCCGAGAATGCCTTGACCGCAGCCTTGGGGTTGTCGAGCTTGATCGCCACCGTGGTGGCCGTGACCTTCGGTTTGCCCTGCTTGATGGCCTTGGCGATCACTGGCGTGACGATGCCGCCGTTGGTCATCCCGGAGCGCTCGATGGCCTTGTTGTAGAGCTCCAGTGCAGCGAACACCGGCCGCCATTTCTCAATGCCGCGATCGCGTCCAATGTAACGCTGCTTGAGCACCTGCCAACGCGCGTACTGCGCCACAGGCAACAGTTGCTGCAGCGTCTTCCCGTCCGGGTTCTTGCGTGCCTTGAACAACGATGGCAGCAGCAACAGCGTGCGGAACATGCCCTGGTTGGTACTGACCGTGACGCCTGGCGACTCCAGTACCTCCTCCGATTCCGCGATCACGCGCTGCACGTTCGCTGATTCCCATTGAATGCGCCTGGGCAATGGCGAGAGCGTGCCGAGGATCCACAGCGTGTGGTCACCTTTCGAGACCTTCCACATCCCCGGACCCGGTTGCGAGCCCGTCACGACCACGGTGCCGAGGTCGATGACCTGGTCGGCGATGCGTTTTTCCGCCATCACCTTGTCGGTCATTGCCCGATCGGCCGTGGCCCGTTCGACGAGGATTTTTTCCGCATTGGTCGATGCAGGTTTGTTGATGCTGGTCGGTGCCGGCGGCTGGGCGGATGTCTGCGCAATCGCCTGCGGCAGCCCGACAAACACGAGAAAGAAGACGGACAGTAGCCGGCGCATGCGATTCCCTTGGCGGACGGTGCGCGCAGCCTACGCTGCTATCGCGTCAACACGCGCCCGCGCCTGACCGGGGTTTCAGCTTGCGTTGATCTTCAAGGGATGACGCGATGTCATGCAGTCGATAGATTCGGACCCTGCGCATGCTGCTCGCTGTTGGCAGTAGGCGGACTGGGCCGCAAGGCATGTTCTGCTTTCGTAGGCGCAAACTATTCGCACCCGCAAAAAAGCAGTCACGCTGGTCACGTCTACAAAAGCAAAAACCCGGCATGGGCCGGGGTTTCGTCACATCAGATTGGTCGGGACGGCCGGATTTGAACCGACGACCCTCTGCCCCCCAGGCAGATGCGCTACCAGGCTGCGCTACGCCCCGACATCGGGTGAAATTATAGCGCGCTGCCGCGACATCGGCCTACCGGTCTCCAACCGCGCCGCCGTGCGCCGTGACACGCGGCTGCCAGTCATCTGCGCAGCAATTGCAGAACATCATCCAGCTCCATCCGCACCTGCCTGACGATCTGCGAGCTCATCGCCGACTCCTGCTTCGCGCCTTCGCCTTCGAGCCGAAGCCGCGCACCGCCGATGGTGTAGCCCTGCTCGTACAGCAGTCCGCGGATCTGGCGGATCATCAGCACGTCGTGGCGCTGGTAATAGCGACGGTTGCCGCGGCGCTTGACCGGCTTGAGGCTGGGGAATTCGGTTTCCCAATAACGCAGGACATGCGGCTTGACGTCGCACAGCTCGCTGACTTCGCCGATGGTGAAGTAGCGCTTGGCCGGGATCGCTGGCAGTTCACGATTGCTGCCCGGGTCAAGCATGCCCGTTCCCGCTATAGGCCTCGACCCGCTCCTTGAGTTTCTGGCCGGGGCGGAAGGTCACGACGGTGCGCGCGGAGATTGGAATCTCTTCGCCGGTTTTTGGATTGCGGCCGGGACGCTGGTTCTTGCGGCGCAAGTCGAAGTTGCCAAAGCCCGACAGCTTGACCTGTCGCCCGCGCTCCAGCGCTTCGCGCAACGCAACGAAGAATGCGTCGACGAATTCTTTTGCCTCGCGCTTGTTCAGACCGACTTCGTCGAACAGCCGCTCGGCCATTTCAGCCTTGGTCAATGCCATGTTGTCCCCCCTGAGCAACATCAGCCACGAATCGACGCGCCGTGGTCGCGCTGCAGTGCGGCCATCACATCAGCCACCACCACGTCTACGTCGCGGTCAGTCAGGGTGCGCGAACTCTCTTGCAGAATCAAGCCCATAGCGAGGCTCTTGAATCCCGTTTCGACCCCCTTGCCGACGTACCTGTCGAACAGCACCAAGTCCTGCAGCGACGGGCCTGCAGCCGCGCGTACCGACGATGAAACCGCGGCCCATGACGCGCCATCCGGGACGACGAACGCGAGATCGCGGCGGACGGACGGAAACCGGGACAGCGATTGCGACCGGGCGATGCTGCGCGACAACAACGGTTCCAGGTCCAGTTCGAAGGCGATGACGTCGGTTTCGAGGTCGAGCGCGCGTTGCAGGCGCGGATGCAACTGGCCGATCCAGCCGATCCTGTGCCCGGCACGGAACACGTCAGCCGAACGCCCCGGATGCCCGGCGACCGATCGCGACGGCCGGTATTCGAGCGAGGCGCCGGACAACGCGGCGAGGCTGTCGAGGTCGCCCTTCAAGTCGTGGAAATCCACCGCACGGGCTGCGCTGCCCCACTGCTCACTGGCGAACTCGCCACAGGCAACCGCAGCCACGCGTAACGTTTCGTTCGGTGCATCGGCGCCGTCGGCGCCGCGGAACACCTTGCCGAGTTCAAACAGGCACACGCGCGATTGCTGTCGCGCCGTATTGCGTGCAAGTGCGGCGACCAGACCGGGCAGCAGTTGCGTCCGCATCGCGCCCAGGTCCGCACTCAGTGGATTGGCCAGCGGCACAAGTCCATCAAGGGCATTCCATTGCGTCAACAATTGCCGATCCACGAAGGCGTAATTGATCGCCTCGAGAAAATCGCGCGTGGCCAGGTGCCGGCGCACGACCGATTCATCGATACGCGTCTCGGCAGGTGCGGCAATGCGGGTCGCGCCGCCGGGCAAGGTGACGGGGATCGCGTCGTAACCGTGGATACGGGCGACCTCCTCGATCAGGTCTTCCTCGATCACCAGATCAAAACGGCGTGCCGGCGGTGTGACCTGCCAGCCATCGGTTGTCACCTCGACCGTCAGGCCAAGCGCACGCAGGATGCGATCAACGTCGTTGTCGTCGATCTGCAGGCCCAGCACGCGCGCCAGGCGCGCGCACCGCAACACGATCTGGGTGGGTCGGGGCAGATGCTGCGGCAACACCGCTTCGATCACTGGTCCGGGCGAGCCGCCTGCGATCTCGACGATCAGGCGCGTCGCGATTTCAATCGCCGTGCGCGGCAATTCCGGATCGACGCCGCGCTCGAATCGATGCGCGGCATCGGTGTGCAATCCGAGTTTGCGGCCGCGGCCGATGATCGCGTCCGGTGCGAAGTGCGCGGCTTCGAGGAACACGTTCGTGGTGACATCGGTGACGCGCGTGTCGTAGCCGCCCATCAGGCCGGCCAGCGCCACGACGCGGTCGGCATCGGTGATGACGACGAATTCGCTGTCGAGCACGACATCGCGGCCATCGAGCAACTTCAATGTTTCATCGGTGCGCGCACGACGTACGCTGACCGGACCTCTCAGCAGGTCGCGATCGAAGGCATGCATCGGCTGGCCAAGTTCCAGCATCACGTACTGGGTGACGTCGACCAGAAAACTGACCGGACGGATACCGCTGCGTCGCAGGCGTTCGGCCATCCACACTGGCGTCACCCGCGCAGCATCGACACCTTCGATCACCCGGCCAACGTAACGCGGCGCATCGGCGCCTGCGTTCAATTCAACCGGCAAGGTGGCATCGTTCAACGCCGGCATCGGCGTGGCATCGAGGGTTGAAACCTCGCTCCCGCACGCGGCGGCCACGTCGAAGGCGATGCCGCGCACGCTGAAACAGTCGGCGCGATTGGGCGTGAGCTTCAACTCGAACGACGCGTCCGGCAGCCCGAGGTAATCAGCCAGCGGGCTGCCGACCGGTGCATCTGCAGGCAGTTCGAGCAGGCCCGACGCATCGGCATCGATCCCGAGTTCCTTCGCCGAACACAACATGCCGTTGGAATCGACGCCGCGCAGTTGGGCGGCCTTGATCGTGATCTCGCCGATGCGCGTGCCGATGGTGGCCAGCGGCGCCTTCAAGCCGGGGCGTGCGTTGGGCGCGCCACAGACGATTTGCAGGCGCACGCCACCGGCATCGACCTGGCAGACCTGCAGGCGATCGGCTTCGGGATGTTTGCTGCATTCGATGATGTGTGCGACGACGACGCCATCGAGTGCGTCGCCGAGCGGCGTCACTTCTTCGACTTCGAGGCCGATCGCGGTCAACGTCGCGGCGAGTTGCTCGCGGGTTGCGTCGGTCTTGACGTGTTGGCGGAGCCAGTTTTCCGAAAACTTCATGCCGTCACCGTAGGGCGGGTCTCGACCCGCCATTGCCATGTTTCCACTGCCCTGACCGTCCAGCGAAGCGGCGGGTCAAGACCCGTCCTA
>JBBJNO010000053.1:9028-11380 GCA_037720875.1 Luteimonas sp.
CCTTTAAGCGAATTGCCGCAGGAAGCGCACATCGTTGTCGAAGAAACTGCGCAGGTCATCGACGCCATAGCGCAGCATCGCGAAACGCTCCACGCCCAGGCCGAAGGCAAACCCGGTGTAGCGTTCCGGATCGATGCCGACATTGCGCAGGACGTTAGGATGGACCATGCCGCAGCCGAGCACTTCCAGCCAGCGCGTCGAACCATCTGGCTGCTGCCAGGCGATGTCGACTTCCGCCGACGGCTCGGTGAACGGGAAGAAGCTCGGACGGAAGCGCATGGCGAAATCGCGCTCGAAGAACGCGCGCACGAATTCGCTGAGCGTGCCCTTGAGATCGGCGAAGCTGGCGTGCTCGTCGACCAGCAGGCCTTCGACCTGGTGGAACATCGGCGTGTGCGTCTGGTCGGAATCGGAGCGATAGACCTTGCCGGCGGCGAGCATCCGCAGCGGCGGCTTGTGATCGGCCATGTAGCGCACCTGCACTCCGGACGTATGCGTCCGCAACAGACGGCCGTCGCCAAAGTAGAAGGTGTCGTGCATCGCACGCGCGGGATGGTGCGGCGGGAAATTCAATGCTTCGAAGTTGTGCCAGTCGTCCTCGATCTCGGGACCATCGGCCAGTTCGTAGCCGAGCCGGCCGAAGATCTCGACGATACGTTCCAGCGTGCGGCTGACCGGATGCAGACCGCCGCGCGAGGCATTGCGTCCCGGCAGCGTGACATCGATGGTTTCAGTGGACAGACGCGCCTCTAGCACCACGGCGTCGAGTTCGATCTTGCGTGCCGACAAGGCCTGCGAAATCGCATCACGCGCGCGGTTGATGGTTTCGCCGGCGATCTTGCGCTGGTCCGCGGACAGCGTGCCCAGCGTCTTGAGCTGCGCGGTGATGCTGCCGTTCTTGCCGAGCAGCGACACGCGCAAGGCTTCGATGGCATCGGGCGAATCGGCCGATGCGATGTCAGCGAGTGCTTGCCCGGACAATGATTCGATCCCACTCATTCGCTAGAGAACCTCGCAAATCCTTGCAACGTCATCCCCGCGAAGGCGGGGATCCAGGACTTTACCTTGGTCGTCACGAAAGTCGCTGGATTCCCGCCTGCGCGGGAATGACGAGCAAAAACAACCACGACACAAAAATGGGGAAGGACTTGCGCCCTTCCCCATGCATACACCACGTTGCCGCTCCGCCATTCATACAACAGCCGCACGCACGTGCGGATGCCTGCGGAGCGACCGTAACTTACGCCGCGAGCGCGCCCTTGGCTTTTTCAGCCAGTGCGGCAAAACCCACGGCATCGTGCACGGCGATATCGGCCAGCACCTTGCGGTCGAGGGTGATGCCGGCCTTGAGCATGCCGTTGATGAAACGGCTGTAACTCATGCCGTTGATGCGGGCCGCCGCATTGATGCGGGTGATCCACAACGAGCGGAAATTGCGCTTCTTCTGCTTGCGGCCGATGTAGGCGTACTGCAGTGCCTTCGTGACCGCCTGCTTGGCGACGCGGAAGACCTTGCGGCGGGCGTTGTAGTAGCCCTTGGCCTGCTTCAGGATTTTCTTGTGACGGCGGCGTGCCGTCACACCACGTTTGACTCGTGCCATGGTTCAGTCCTCCTCAGGCGTACGGCAGCATGCGATTGATACGGCCTGCATCCTCGGCACGAACATGGTTCGTCTGCCGCAGGTTGCGCTTCCGTTTGGTCGCCTTCTTGGTGAGGATGTGGCTGCGGTTGGCATGGCCACACTTGAACTTGCCGGTAGCAGTCTTGCGGAAGCGCTTCGCAGCGCCCCGATGGGTCTTGATCTTGATCTTGGGCATTGCGATGTCCTTTCGGGGTCTCTAGTACTGGTAGAGGCGGTGGCTTGCGTATCGAACGCGGCCACACTTTCCGTCCTGCCCTAACCGGTTTGTAAGTCGTTGATCCTTATAAGGATCAACGACAGGTCCAAGGTATTGCGTGCAACAACCCGGCGAACCGGGCCGCGCATTATGCAGGGACTGGGTTTCCCTTGCAAATCAGGCTCTTGCTTGCTTCTTCCCTGCCGAAGTAAGGAATAGGGGGCTACTTCTTCTTCGGCGCGATCATCATCACCATCTGCCGGCCTTCCAGCCGCGGGCGCGATTCGATGACGATGTCCTCGCCCAGGTCGGCCTCGATCCGCGTGGCCATTTCACGGCCCAGTTCCTGGTGGCTCATCTCGCGGCCACGGAAGCGGATGTTGACCTTGATCTTGTCGCCCTCTTCCAGGAACCGGCGCATGTTGCGCAGCTTGATCTGGTAGTCGCCCTCGTCGGTGACCGGACGGAACTTCATTTCCTTGATCTCGACCTGCTTCTGCTTTTTCTTGGCCGC
>JBBJNO010000054.1:0-7279 GCA_037720875.1 Luteimonas sp.
ATCGCGCCCAGGTGCGCTCCTACAAAAGCGGCAGGCCTACGAGGGTAAAATGCCGCCATGTCCGCGCAAATCCTGCCCTGCCAGATCGATCCTCTACCGTTGTTCGGCCCGCATCCGCGCCGCAAGACGCGGCAAGTCCGCATCGGTGGCGTCGCCGTCGGCGGCGATGCGCCGGTGGTGGTGCAGTCGATGACCAACACCGACACCGCCGATGTCGCATCGACCACGAAACAGGTCGCCGAATTGTGGCGCGCCGGTTCGGAACTGGTGCGCATCACCGTCAACACGCCCGAAGCCGCCAGCGCGGTGCCGAAGATCGTCGATCGCCTGCTGATGATGGGTGTCAACGTGCCGATCATCGGCGACTTCCATTACAACGGCCATCAGTTGCTCGCGCACGAGCCTGCCTGCGCCGAAGCGTTGGCGAAATACCGCATCAATCCCGGCAACGTGGGTTTCGGCAGGAAACGCGACACGCAGTTCGCGCAGCTGATCGAATTCGCGATGCGTTACGACAAGCCGGTCCGCATCGGCGCCAACTGGGGTTCGCTCGACCAGGCGCTGGCCACGCGCTTGATGGACGAGAACCACCTGCGTTCCGAACCCTGGGATGCATCGCGCGTGTTGCGCGAGGCCCTGATCCGCTCGGCGCTGGATTCGGCCGATCGCGCCGTCGAACTGGGCTTGCCGGCCGATCGCATCGTGCTGAGTTGCAAGGTCAGCGGCGTGCAGGAACTCATTGCGGTGTATCGCGATCTCGCCACGCGCTCGGATTTCGCATTGCATCTCGGACTCACCGAGGCAGGCATCGGCAGCAAGGGCATTGTCGCCTCGAGTGCGGCGTTGTCGGTGCTGCTGCAGGAAGGCATCGGCGACACGATCCGCATGTCGCTGACGCCCGAACCCGGCCAGGCGCGCACCACCGAAGTCGTCGTTGCGCAGGAGTTGCTACAGACCATGGGCCTGCGTGCATTCACACCAATGGTCACCGCGTGCCCGGGTTGTGGCCGCACCACGTCGGAATTCTTCCAGGAGCTGGCGCAGGTGGTGCAGGAACACGTGCGCGCGAAGATGCCGGAATGGAAGATCAGCCATCCCGGCGCGGAAAACCTGACGCTGGCGGTGATGGGTTGCGTGGTCAACGGGCCGGGCGAGTCGCGTCACGCCAACATCGGCATTTCTCTTCCCGGCACCGGCGAGGCGCCGGCTGCCCCGGTGTTCATCGATGGCGAAAAATCCGTCACGTTGCGTGGCGACAACATCGCACAGGAATTCGTTGGATTGATCGATCGCTATGTCGAAGACCACTACGGACACGCCGCACAACCCCGCTGAAGTCGCCGAGACAGCGAAGCAGGAAGCGAGCGTCGGCGCGTCCTTGCTGCACACGCACTGGTGGCGCCTGCTGCTGTTGTTCGTCGGTCTGCTGCTGCCCCTGTGGGGTTTCGAGGAACTCGCGGACGACATACGCCGCTCCGGCGCTTTCCCGTTCGACGAGCCGACGCTCCAATTCGCGCACAGCATGGCGCGTGACGGGTTCGACCGGGTCTTCGTGTTCTTTTCGGCGATCGGCTACAAGTACGGCGTGGTGCCCCTGGACATCGTGCTGGTCGTCGTGTTCGCGTGGCACCGCCGTTTCCGCGAAAGCATTTTCGTTGCCGCTGCAACCGGCGGCTCGGCGCTGCTCAATATCGCCGCCAAGCACTGGTTCGCGCGGGCGCGCCCGAGCCTGTGGGAATCGATCTCGCCGGAGACGACCTTCAGTTTTCCCAGCGGCCACGCGATGGGTTCGGCAACGATCGCCGTCGTCGTCATCCTGCTGGCATGGCCGACGCGATTACGCTGGATCGCAATCGTTGCGATGACCGCATTCGTGGCGATGGTCGGCCTGTCGCGCATCTATCTCGGCGTGCATTACCCCTCCGACATCCTCGCCGGCTGGGCCGCCGCATCGGCATGGGTGGTCGGGTGTTATGGCCTGATGTTCTACGGCCACCTGCGGCCGTGGCAGCTGCGCGGGCAGACGCAATCAAGCTTGTAGGATGGGTTGGCCGAAGGCGATACCCATCAAGCCGGTAGCCTGGAAAGCGATGGGTATCGCCTTCGACCCACCATCCTGCGGAAGCTGCTCATACGGATCCAGGGGGGCACACAACAGCTTCAGCGATGAGCATCTTGAACCCGGTGGTCACTCGCCTGGCTTCGCCGCTTCGATTGGCGCCGTCGTCGCCGAGCGCCGCGCAAGTTGCACTTCGCGATGCGCGATGTAGGCGTTGGCGATGAAGATGATCGCCGCGCCGAGGGCCGTCCAGCGGCTCAGGCCTTCGTCGAACAATAACCAGCCTGCGATCGCGACCAGCGGCAACTGCATGAAACTGATCGGCGTCAGCGCGGACACATCGCCGAGCTTCAACGCGCGCGTCCACAACATGTGCCCGCCCGTGCCTAACGCGCCGGCGGCCATCACCCATAGCCAGGTGATGCCTTGCGGCCATTCCCAGACGAACAAGGCAGGAATGAACGACATCGGCACCCATAGCAGCGTCGTGTAGAACACGATGCGGTCGGCCGGCTCGGTGTACGACAGCTGCTTGATCTGGATAGAGACGATGCCGCTGAGCACCGCGGCCGCCAGCGCGATCAGGCTGCTGCTACTGAAACTGTGACTGCCGGGACGCACGATGATCAGCACGCCGATGAAACCCAGCACGACCGCCGCCCAGCGTCGCGCGCGGATCTGCTCGTGCAGGAAGAACACCGCGGCGATGGTGACGAAGATCGGCGTCGAGTACGACAACGACACCGCCTGCGCCAGCGGCAGGTGGCCGATCGCCCAGAAGCCGCAGAACATCGACAACACGCCGATCACGCAGCGGATGAAGTAGCGGGGAAGTTGCGTCGTCTTCAACAGGCCGGTGCCGTGCTTCAACAGCAGTGGCAGCGCCGCCATCAAGCCGAAGAAATTGCGGAAGAACGCGATCTCGAAGGTGTGCAGGGTTTGCGATGCCAGGCGGATGGAGACCGCCATCAAGCCGAAGAACACCGTGCTGCCGAGCATGAGCAGGGCGGCGCGGGAGTGGGAGGAGATGGGTGCCGTCATATGCCTACCGCCGGGCGATTGGCTTTTCCTTCTCCCTTCGGGAGAAGGTGCCCGAAGGGCGGACGCCGCGAAGCAAGCACCCTTGGGGTGTGAGGGCGCGGACTTTCAGATCGCGGTGGACGTTGCATGGGCGAGTCACTCTCCCGCCCTCAACTGTCGCTGTCGCGACATCTTCTCCCGAGGGGAGAAGAGAGCAAGCATCGGTGCCAGCTGTTGCATTCCCTTCCTTCAGAAAAAATAAAGGCAACAAGCGTTGCCACGTTCGTAAATTTGTAATCACCACGTCGCACCAATGATGCGCGGCTCCGGTTCCAGCGCGACGCCGAACCGCGATTGCACGGAGTCGGCTATCCGACGCGCGAGATCCAGCAACTGCGCGCCCGTTGCATGACCGTGGTTCACCAGCACCAGCGCATGTTTGTCGGACACGCCCGCATCGCCATCGCGATGGCCTTTCCAGCCGCAGGCATCGATCAGCCACGCGGCCGACAGCTTTCGATTGTCATCGCTGCTGCCACGGAACATCGGCAATGCAGCATGTTCCTGCTGCAACGCATCGGCCTGCACGGCGGGTACGATCGGGTTCTTGAAAAAGCTGCCGGCGTTGCCGATCACGGCCGGATCGGGCAGTTTGCGACGGCGCAGCCGGATCACCGCTTGCGCAACCTGCATGGCCGATGGCTGGTCGATGCCCATTTGCGACAGTTCATCGGCCACGCCGGCATATTCGAGATTGCTGCGCCCGCCGCGATCCAGCACGAACTCCACTGCAGTGAAGATGTAACGATCTGGCTCCCGCTTGAACAGGCTGTCGCGATATGAAAATGCGCACGCATCGCGGTCGAGTCGTCGCGATTGCGCGGTCGCGCGCTCGAAGGCTTCGACCGCATGGATGCAGCCCTGGACTTCAACGCCGTACGCGCCGATGTTCTGGATCGGCGCGGCCCCGACCGTGCCGGGAATCAACGCAAGGTTTTCCAGTCCGGACAAGCCCTGCTGCAACGTCCACATCACCAGCGCGTGCCAATCGGCCCCTGCATCGGCGCGAACGATGACACGCTCGCCATCGTCGTCGATGACTTCAATCCTGGAACTGCCGAGTGCAATGACGGTGTCGTCAGGGTCGCCGGCGAACAACAGGTTGCTGCCGCTGCCCAGGATCAGGGCCGAAGCCGCGGATGGCAACGATTCGAAAATGTCGGGCAATGCCGCATTGTCGGAAACTTCGACCAATCGCCGTGCATCCGCTGCGATGCCGAACGTGTTACGGCCCTGCAACGCGGCGTTTTCGATGATCCGGTAGGGCCGGTGCGGCGCAATCATGGCGCGCTCATGTGTTGGGTACGTGCCCTTTGCTTGGCGCTTCCTTGCGCCGGCGGATCGCCTCGACGCATTCGCCGATCAACCCGGGGCCGCGATAGACCAGGCCGGTATAGAGCTGCACCAGCGATGCGCCGGCCGCCGTCTTGGCCACGGCATCGGCGCCGGACAGGATGCCACCCACGCCGATCAGTGGAATGCTGTCGGGCATGCGCGTGCGCAGCCGCCGCAACGTGGAAGTGGACTTGCCCAGCAGCGGCGCACCGGACAATCCGCCTGACTCCCGCGCGAGACGATGCTGCTGGATCGGGAAACGCGAGACGGTGGTGTTGGTGGCGATGACGCCGTCGACATGCAGCTCGCCAAGGACACGGGCGGCGGCATCGATGTCGTCGTCCGACAGGTCCGGCGCGACTTTCACCAGCAACGGGACGCGCTTGCCGTGCTGCACCGCGAGGTTTTCCTGCGCGTCGCGCAGCGTGCTGATCAGGCGTCGCAGCGACTGTTCTTCCTGCAGCTCACGCAAGCCCGCGGTATTGGGCGATGAGATGTTGACGGTGATGTAGTCGGCGAGCGGATAGACGCGCTCCAGACAGACCAGGTAATCGCGCTCCGCCGATTCGTTGGGCGTGTTCTTGTTTTTGCCGATGTTGATGCCGAGCAGACCGCTGCGGCGACGCGATTTCTCGACGTTGCGCACCAGCGCATCGACGCCGTCGTTGTTGAAGCCGAGCCGGTTGATGATGGCGTTGTGCTCGGGCAGCCGAAACATGCGCGGTTTCGGATTGCCCGGCTGCGGACGGGGCGTCACCGTGCCGATTTCGATGAAGCCGAAGCCGAGGGCAAGCAAGGCATCGATGTGCGCACCGTTCTTGTCGAGCCCGGCGGCGAGGCCGACCGGGTTATCGAACGTCAATCCCAATGCCTTGGTCGGAAAGGGCCTTGGACGCTTGCCCATCAACGGATTCAGGCCGCTGCGATACGCCGCTTCCAGCGCCGCCAGTCCGAGCGCGTGCGCGCGCTCGGGATCGAGGCCGAAGAGGAAAGGGCGGGCGAGGGAATACATGCGTTAAGCCCCGATCCGCGTCATCAGTGGGTTGTTCATGAACGTCATTCCCGCCTTCGCGGGAATGACGGGTAAAAAATATGCGTGGCCTGCATGCTCACAAATCGAACTTGATGCCTTGGGCTAACGGTAGCGCATCGGAGTAGTTGATCGTGTTGGTCTGGCGGCGCATGTAGGCGCGCCATGCGTCCGAACCCGATTCGCGGCCGCCGCCGGTTTCCTTCTCGCCGCCGAACGCGCCGCCGATTTCCGCGCCGCTGGTGCCGATGTTGACGTTGGCGATGCCGCAGTCCGAACCGGCCGCCGACAGGAATGTTTCCGCCGCTTTCAGGTTGGTGGTGAAGATCGACGACGACAGGCCTTGCGGCACGGCGTTCTGCAAGGCAAGCGCCTCGGCCACATCCTTGACCTTGATCACGTACAAAATCGGCGCGAAGGTTTCGGTCTGCACGACCTCGGCATCGTTGGACAAGCCGGTGACGATGGTCGGCAGCACGAAATTTCCCTTGCGGTCGTCGAGCGCCTTGCCGCCGGATTCGATCCTGCCGCCGGCCGCCTTCGCCATTGCGACGGCATCGAGATACGCCTGCACCGCGTCGCTGCTGTTGAGCGGGCCCATCAGGTTGGCGGGATTGGTCGGATCGCCGATCTTCTTTTCGACCTGCGCATACGCGGTGACGAGCCTCGCCAGCACGTCGTCATAGATCTTTTCATGCACGAACAGGCGGCGCGTGGTGGTGCAGCGCTGGCCGGCGGTGCCGACGGCGCCGAACACGATGGCCGGGATCGCGAGTTTCATCTCGGCGCTCTCGTCGACGATGATCGCGTTGTTGCCGCCGAGCTCCAGCAGGCTGCGGCCCATGCGGCGCGCGACCCGCTCGCCGACGATGCGGCCGACCTTGGTCGAGCCGGTGAAGCTGATCAATGCGATGCGCTTGTCGTCGACGAAGCTGGAAGCCAGTTCGGTGCCGGCATCGTTGAACAGGAAGAACAGGTCCGGAAAACCACCGGCCGCGAGCGCATCGTTGCAGATCTTCATCGACGCGATGGCTGATAGCGGTGTCTTCGGCGACGGTTTCCAGATGGTGATGTTGCCGCAGACCGCCGCGACGAAACTGTTCCACGCCCACACCGCGACCGGGAAATTGAACGCCGAGATCACGCCGACGATGCCAAGCGGATGCCACTGCTCGTACATGCGATGGCCGGGGCGTTCGGAATGCATGGTCAGGCCGTACAACTGCCGCGACAAACCGACGGAGAACTCGCCGATGTCGATCATCTCCTGCACTTCGCCATCGCCCTCGGGCTTGCTCTTGCCCATTTCCAGCGCGACCAGCGAGCCGAGGGCGTCCTTGTTGGCGCGCAGTGCTTCGGCGCACAGGCGGATCGCTTCACCGCGGCGCGGGGCCGGGGTCGTGCGCCAGACCTTGAACGCAGCCTGGGCGCGCTCGACGATGGTGTCGTAATCCTCCTGCGACGAGGCCTGCACGCGGGCAAGAATGTCGCCATTGCTGGGGTTGATTGGTTCGATGACGCCGGCATCGCTGGTCTTGGACCATTCGCCGTTGCCAAGGTACGTGCCGGAATGAGCAGCGCCCGAGTGGGCGGCATCGAGGCCGAGCGCCTCGAGGATGTTGCTAGACATGTGGACTCCAGGGGGATGCGTTCGCCGCGCGTTGCACGGGCCCGTCTGAACGAGCTAGGTGTTTATTTTAGCGGGTTTGGCCACAGAGCCGGATAGCGGTGTTCTTTGTAGGAGCGGCTTCAGCCGCGAGCTCTTGTGGCCTGTG
>JBBJNO010000054.1:7289-11321 GCA_037720875.1 Luteimonas sp.
CTCGCGGCTGAAGCCGCTCCGACCGGGCAGGAGCGAATGGCAAAGGCAGCGGAGCAAGCTCCGCTCTTACGGGGATGCGTCGACCGGCAGCGGTGAGCCTGGCTGCCAACCTTGCTGTTGCAGGCCATCGAGCAGCGCGGTCAGCTTGTCGCGGGCCGTGGTGCTGTGGATCGGCAGCACCAGCAGGTCGCCGGACCTGGCCCAGAGCAAGGTGTCGAGCGCGGCCCTGGTTTCATCCAGTTCAATCGCGATGCTGCTCTCCGGCACGCCATGCTTCAGCAGGGCTTCGCGCATGATTCCGGCGATCTCGCCGGGCTCGCGGCCGCGCAGGTAGTCGTCGATGTCCTTGAGCACGATGAGATCGGGTCGGTATTCGGCGGCGATGGCGGCGAGCGCGCGGTAGTCGTCGTCTTCGCGATTGCCGGCATGGCCCAGCACCAGCGCGAGGCGGCCTTCGCCACGTGCGGCGTCGGCGCTTTTCATCAGCACCTGCAGGCCATCGACGTTGTGTGCGTAATCCAGCACCACGCGCACGCCGCCGAGTGTCCAGCGCTGCATGCGGCCGGGGTTGTCGCCCGGGGCTTCGCCGAAATGGCGCAGGGTTTCGGCGATGGTGTCTGCGGGAATGCCCAGCGCCGTCGCACCCAGCGCCGCTGCCGCGAGATTGGCGACGTTGTAGGCCGCGTGTCCGCCGAAGCTCAACGGCATGTCTGCGACGATCCCGAGGTCGTGTTCGCTGCCATCGCGGTGCAGGAACAGATGACCGTCGCGCGGCGCGCAGGTTGCGCCACTGTTTTCCCGATGCGCGGTGAGGCGTGGATGTCCGGCCTCCAGCGAGAACCAGCCGATCGGGCAGGTCATGTCGTCGGCCTGCCGTGTGAGCACATCGTCGTCGGCATTCAACACCAGCAGCCCATCGGCGTGGATCGCACGCGCAACGGTGAGCTTGACCTGCGCGAGTTGGTCGAGCGTGTGGATGCCGTATTCGCCGAAATGATCCGGACTGATGTTGGTGACGACCGCTGCCCGCGCATCGCAAACCGCAAGCCCGCGCCGCAGGATGCCGCCACGCGCCGCCTCCAGCACCGCCGCGTCGGCATCGGCCACGCGCAGTGCAGTGCGCGCACCGCCCGGGCCGGAAAAATCGCCGGTCTCGAGCGTTTCGCCATCGACGAAGACACCATCGGTGCAGCTGTGCGCCGTTCGCCAACGATGCGCGCGGCACATCGCCGCGAGCGCGCGCACGGTGGTGGTTTTTCCGTTGGAGCCGGTGACTAATGCGATCGGGATGGCGTGCAAGGCGTTCCAATCGACATCGGTGGGAGGCGGAAGCGCATCGATCGGCCAGGTCTGGCTGCCGATGCCTTCGCCGAGAGTCAGGAATTCGTCGTCGGGGAGGGCGGGGAGGTCGCGGGATCGGGCTTCGTGCAGCAGCGCAATCAAAGCAGGCTTTGCTTCGGCCTGTGCAAGTAGACGCAACGTTTGCAGTGCGGATTGCTGATCCCAAAAAGCGGGGTGACCGGGAGAAAAATAAATCTCAACAGAAGCCGTGTCTTGCTCTTCCCTTCTCCCATCGGGAGAAGGTGCCCGCAGGGCGGATGAGGGCGAGGACTTCCCGGTCGAGGTACTAATTTCCGACAGCCGGACATCCACATGCTGCCAAATATCAGCCAGAACGTCTTCCGTGCGCTGCACGACATCGTTGTTCCAATAACGCAGGGTTGTAATTCCACGCGTCGCCGTGAAAGCATCACGCCGGCTGTCATGCGCGACGTGCTCTCCGATATTGTGTTGTCCGCCATCGATTTCCACTGCCAGCTTCAGTTCTTTGCAATAGAAGTCGAGGATGTATGGCTCGACCGCAAACTGACGCCGGAATTTCTGATCGTGCATGCGGCGGTTGCGCAGCATTGACCATATCAACTGTTCGCCATCTGTTGAATTTTTTCGAAGCTGGCGGGCGAATGCGAGTGCGTCTTCCTTGTAGGGAGCATGGGGGCTGAAGGGAAGCGCCCTCACACCCCAAGAGTGCTTGCTTCGCGGCGTCCGCCCTTCCCTCATCCGCCTGCTGGCGGCTTCGACCTTCTCCCGAGGGGAGAAGGGAAGGGCAAGGGCGGCGGACCCCCATGCCCATTCGTTGACCTCTGTCGCGGCATAAAGTTGATCCGCAGGCGCCGTGAAGGCCAACGATGCGCCTGCCTGGTGCTTGCGAGCGACAACATCGCCTTCTGGCCAGTCCAACGCGTTGCATGCAAGCGTGATATTGCTGCGCCAGCGCGCGAGCGCAACGTCGGCCGGCATGGCGCCCAGCGTTTCCAGCGCTGCGCCGGTGTGATCGAAATAGGGATTGCAGCCGGTCAGGCGCCGGGATTCGTCGAACAGAGGCGACATGTTCAGTCGTCGCTCTCGCGTTCGTAGCGCAGGCCGCGGCCGTCGCGGATCACGCCTTCCATGGCGGCGAATGTCGTTTCGTCCTGCGCCGGTCGCGGCAATGGAATATCCATCCTGCGTTGCGGCACGGTCACAGGTGCGCCTTCGATGTGGAACCGGGTGATCTGCTTCCACGTGCGCGCCAGCGCATCGGCGAACATCAGCACCAGGTCGCCCGGTTGCGCCATGCGCAGCGCCGCATCGACCGCCTGTTGCTCGTCCGGGATCACCGTGATCGCATCGGCGGCGACGCCTGCCTGCTGCAATGCCTTCGCCATGATCCGCGGCACTTCGTCGCCATCGCGGCCGCGCAGGCCGTCGTCGCGGCGGCAGATGTAGTGATCGAAACGACCAGCGACCGCTTGCGCGATCGCGTGCAGGTCCTCGTCGCGCCGATCGCCCGGGCCCGCCACGACAACGATACGTTTTCCGGTGGTATCGAGCCGTTGCGCGAGATCGGCCATCGCCGTGACGGCGTGCGCGTTGTGGCCGTAATCCATCAGCACCTTGAACGGATGTTCGTTGAAGACGTTCATCCGGCCCGGCGCCTGGAAGAAGCTGGTGTCGAACGTGCGCAGGCCCTGGCGGATGGCGTCAAGCTTGATGCCGAGCGAAAAACCCATCGCCGCCGCCACCATCGCGTTCTGCACGTTATGCAGCGCGCGGCCTTCCAGCGTGGCCGGGATCAGGTGGGTCCATAACAGCGGGATGTGGCTGCCCTTGTCGTACAGCGTGATCATGTGGCCATTGATGCCCGCTTCCAGCGCGCAGGCGCGGCCGCCGGCGCGGATGTGCTCGCGCACCAGCGTGTGCGACGGATTCATGGTGACGTAGCACAAGGTCTTCGCATCGGTGTACGCGGACATCTTCAACACGTTCGGGTCATCGGCGTTGAGCACCGCGCATTCCCGCGCGACCTCGACAACGACGCGCTTGACCTCGGCCAGTTGCTCCAGCGTGTCGATGCCCTTCAAACCGAGATGGTCGGATTGCACGTTGATCACCGCACCGACATCCACGCACGGCACGCCCATGCCGGCGCGCACCAGACCGCCGCGCGCGATCTCGAGCACCGCCAGGTCGATCTGCGGATCCGACAGCACCATGCGCGTGGACACCGGCCCGGTCATGTCGCCTTCGACGGTGCGCTGGCCATCGATGTAGACGCCGTCGGTGGTGGTGAGTCCCGGTGTGTAACCGCCCATCTTGGCGATGTGCGCCAGCATGCGCGCCGTCGTGGTCTTGCCATTGGTGCCGGTGACTGCGGCGATCGGCACGCGCGCCGTCGTGCCGGTTGGGAACAGCATGTCGATGACCGGGCCGGCCGCGTCGCGCGGCGTGCCTTCGCTGGGCGCGACGTGCATGCGGAAACCGGGCGCGGCATTGACTTCGCAGATCGCGCCGCCGATGGATTTGTAGCTTTCAGCGATGTTGGGCGAAATGAAATCGACGCCACCAATGTCCAGCCCGATTGCGCGCACCGCTCGGATCGCCATGTCGCGATTGTCGGGATGGATGATGTCGGTGACATCGGTGGCTGTGCCGCCCGTGGACAGGTTCGCGGTGGAGCGCAACGGCACGATTTCGCCTTCCGACGGCACC
>JBBJNO010000301.1:0-2985 GCA_037720875.1 Luteimonas sp.
CACGCGCATGCGCCGAAGTTCCACGGTGTTCAAACCCGTTCGAGCCACTTGTACTTGTCCGGCGTGCTGCCGTCGAACAAGCCGAAGAACAACGCCTGCAACTGCCGCGTCAGCGGCCCGGCCTTGCCGGCGCCCACCTGGCGGCCGTCTACCGAGCGGATCGGCGTGATCTCGGCGGCCGTGCCGCACATGAAAAGCTCGTCGCACAGGTACAGGTACTCGCGTGGCAGGTCGCGCTCGACGACTTCGATGCCGGCGTCGCGCGCCAGGCGGATGATCGTGTTGCGGGTGATGCCATTGAGCAGCGCCGCGCTGATCGGTGTGGTATGCAGGGCGCCTTCGAAGACGAGGAACAGATTCTCGCCCGCGCCTTCGCTGAGTAATCCGGTCGATGCCAATGCGATGCCTTCGCCGAAGCCGAGTCTGCGCGCCTCACGCGCGACCAGTTGCCCGGACAAGTAATTGCCGCCGGCTTTCGCGCCCGCGGGAATCGTGTTCGGTGCGAACCGCTGCCAGCTGGAGACGCAGGCGTCGATGCCCTGTTCCAATACGCCATCGCCCAGGTACGCGCCCATCTGCCAGGTGGCGACGGCCACATCGGTGGGTGTGTCGGCGGACAGGCCAAAACCGCCCAATCCGCGGAAGGCCACAGGCCGCAAATACGCCTTGCTGAAACCATTGGCCTTGATCACCTCGCGGCACGCGGCATTGAGTTGTTCGACGCCGTACGGCATCGGCATGTCGTAGATCTTTGCCGATGCCTGTAAGCGGGTGTTGTGATCGGTCAGTCGGAAGATCGCGGGGCCATCGGGCGTGTCGTAACAACGAATGCCCTCGAAGACCGAGGATCCGTAATGCAATGCGTGCGCCATCACATGCGTGGTGGCGTCCGCCCACGGCTTGATCGTGCCGTTGTGCCAGATCCATTCGGGGTAGTGCATCGTGGTCTTCCGTTTGCGGCGAGAACGCTATTTTGCCGGAACCAGGCCAGGCCACGTGATGTTTTCGAGACGGTCAAGCTCGTACGGTCAAGTTCGTACGGTCAAGCCATCACATGCGAATCCACCAGCAACCCACGTGCCGTTGCAGGCCGAACACCGTGCGCGATGGCGTGCTGCCATTGGCCAGCGTCTGCTCCACGCGCAGCGCCACCGGCGCCTTGCGTACCGTGGTCTGCGGGTAATAGTCCCCGTCGGCATCCCCCTCCATTTCGCCGGGCGCGCGCGGCGAGACCGGTGCGATGTCGACCAGGGGCCGATTGACGATCGCATTCAGACGCCCCATCAGGCTGTAGCCATTGCGTGTCGAAACACCCACCCAATGCACGACGCCGGCCAGGCGATTGACGTCGTTGCTGTCGATCGCCGAGGTCATCTCGAAGACCAGATCCTGCAACGTCCGCGCACATCCGCCGCGATAGGGACGCGAGACCTCCGCGGCAATGCGTTCACGGGGCAGGCGTTCGACCGCACCGATGTCTTCGCAGCGGCGATCGGTGTACACGGAGATGCCTTCGGGCGTCGCGCAGCGCTTGACTTGCGCATCGACGACCGTCGGCCAGCAAGTGGCCGTCAGCAGCAGGCAGATGGTGGGATATCGGATCACCTGCGCAGACTAGCGTCGGTGTTGACTTGCCGTAAGTGCGGCGCCCGACTGTTGTTCGCCCACGCGGGTCGGGATTCAGGATGTGACTCGGCGGGCAGTCAGAACTTGATGAAGTAGCAATCAGAATATTTTTCGACGTCGAAATCGGCGACCGAAGTGGACGCGCCGGTTCCAAACCTGACCTGCATCACGCCGGCGCTGCCGCCGTAGGTATGGGCGGTGCTGGCCACGTCATGGCCGCCCCGTCCGGCGGACTGGATCTGTGCATTGAAATAATCGACGTCGCTGATGCGCTTGCCGGTGAATTGCTCGAGTCGCGCCATGATCCGCTGCCCTTCCTGATGGGACAGGCCGGTCCAGTGGTAACTCTCGGCAATCCGGTTGACGTCGCCGAGTGCGAACGCGCCGCGCAGGTCCATCGCCAGCTGGGTGGGCGTACGCGCACAACCGCCAGACAACGAGCGACGGCCGGTGGCGGGGATCGTTGCCATGTCGTCTTGGCCGTCGATGGCGATTGCAGCAGAAGCGTCCGACATCGCTTCCTCGCGCGCGATGCGCGTCGTCAGCTGGCCGGAGATTGGCGTCGTCGTGGCGCCGAGCGCGCCGCAGGCCTTGTCGGTGTACAGCACCGTACCGTCCTGTGTCTGGCAACGTTGCAGTCCGGTGCCTGCATTGACGGGTTGCGAGTAGGGCGTGGCAGCGAGGAGCGCGGTGACAACGAGCGTTGCGAGTGGTGAGACGTTCATGGCAACCAGGGGTGTGATTTGGTTGCGGGGATGATTCGCTTGATTGCGTCAACGTCACGTGTGATCAATGTGCCGGGACTGAATCCCAGCCGAACTCAGCATGTTTTTTTTGCGATGAGGCTGAATCCAGGCACAATTCAGCGGGTTTTTAGCAACATTCAGCGCGTGTTTTAAAAAGTACTCATGCTTACGTCGCATGCGCTCGAGGTTCTTTGCATATGTACGTGTCGGCGACTCGAAAACCGAATCATTCAATGCGCGACAACACCGATAGCGTCGGTTTCGACAGGTTCAACGTATAGAAGTGCAAGGCAGGTGCGCCGCCCTGGATCAGGCGATTGCACAGAGAGGACACCAGGTCGGCGGCGAACTCGCGCGTCGCATCGACATCGTCGCCATAGGCCTGCACGCGCTTGCCGATCCAGCGCGGGATTTCGGCGCCGCAGGATTCCGAGAAGCGCTTGAGTTGCGCGAAGTTGGAGATCGGCATGATGCCGGGCACGATCGGCACGGTGATGCCGAGACGACGCGCATCGTCGACGAAACGGAAATACGCATCGGCGTTGTAGAAATACTGGGTGATCGCGCCATCGGCGCCGGCGTCGATCTTGGCCTTGAAGTGGCGCAGGTCCGC
>JBBJNO010000055.1:0-9118 GCA_037720875.1 Luteimonas sp.
TCACGCAAGGCTTGGGCGCTGCCCCCGGTGGACAGCAACTCGACGCCAAGGCCCAACAACGCCGTGGCCAGTTCGACCAGGCCGGTCTTGTCGGACACGGACAACAAGGCCCGGCGGATGGGCAGGCGGTCAACGGTCATGTGCGGAGAGGGATGCGGCGAAGGGGGCGAATTATAACGACCAGCTCGGTCGCGGCCTGCGTTTTTTCTCAGCCTGGCAAGGGCCAGAGGCCGCTTGGCTCGTCATTCCCGCGCAGGCGGGAACCCATGACTGGAAACCCGCCGCAGAGCATCCTGACGATCTGAGAATCCACGGGCATGGTTTCCCGCCTGCGCGGGAATGACGAGCAATAAAAGGACGACTGATCGTGCATTGGCCTTTGATTGTTCCGCGCGCAAACCGCAGATCAATCCAGTCCGTAATCCTTCAACTTCTTGCGCAGCGTCGCGCGGTGGATGCCCAACATGGTCGCGGCGCGGCTCTGGTTGCCGTCGCAATGATTCAACACTTCAACGAACAGTGGAATCTCGAACTCGCGCAATGCGATGTCATACAGGTCGGACGTGTCGCAACCGTTCAAGTCGCGCAGGTAACGCCGTACCGAGCTGGAGACGTGTTCACGCAGCGGTGTGCGTGGCGTGCGGGCGGCGTTGTCGGTGCGATCGGTTGCGGCGTTCAAGCGATGTCCCCCCGGACGTCCACCGCAGTAACCCTGCGGCGGGGGGAGGAGTCTAGCGCGCTGGTCGCGCCGTCGCCAACCAAAGCGGCGGGTGTCATCGAAAGTCGAACGAAAACGAGACCGTGTTGGGCGCAGGTTCCACGACGTCGAGCACAAAGTTCGCGGTCTGGCCGGTTGCGATGAGTTTCTGCGTCGGGGCGTGGCCGAGATATTCGACGGCGGTGAAGCTGCGGCTGCCGGTGACGCGGCCGGTGGCATCCGACAAGGTCAGCACCAGCTCCGGCCACGCCTGTGGCCAGCGCGCGTCGTTGCGAAAAGCGGCCTGCACGCGCAATGCATTGGCAGCCGCGGAATGCGCGCGCACATCGCGATGGAGCATGGTGAATGCGCCTGCCTCGCGCCATGCGGGGATGTCGCAGCGTAGCGTGTGGCACACACGGATCATCGCGCCGCGCCAGCGCGCATCGGCGGCAAGCGATCCGCGATCGGCGATCACCAGCTGCACCGCGAGCAACAGCAACAGGCTGCCGGCCAACATCCACGGCCACCGAGCATGCTCGACGCTGTGAGCCACTGCGCGCCTTCGCATGAAACTCGGATGGACGTTTTTTTTGCGCGCAGGCGCCGCCGCTGCGCCCGTTCCGCCCGTTCCGCCAGCAGGTTCCGTAGCACGCGGTTGATCGGCGATGGGTGGGTCGGACGGCGCGTCGGTCTGGATGTTTTTTGCGTCGATCGTCACATCCACCGCCGCATCGTCTGGCACTGCCTTCGTCGCGTGTTCCGCGGCCTCGCCTGCGTCAGCATCAGCATCAATTTCGGCTTGATCCGCGGCCGCGACGACGATCAATCCATCGCAATACGGGCAGTGTTCCGGCGCCACGCCGGTGACGGGATCGGCGGCCACCAGCGCGTGGCAATGCGGGCAGTTCAGATCCATGCCCCCCATTCAATCACGGCGACGCACGCCGTCAATGCGCACCCGCGCCAGGAGGGGCAGCCGCCACCATGCGGTCCGGGCCGCCGCCGCGGCCGCTGACATGGAGACGCCTGTGGATTGCGCTGTTGCGAGCGGGAGTTATGGATCATGACGAGCACCGTCTACGAGCACCGTCTATACGTATCCGCGCCCAGCAGGAGCTGCCGCCACCCTGAGGTCCGGGCCGCCGCCGCGGCCGCTGACAGGAGACGCCTGTGGATTGCGCTGTTGCGAGCGGGATTTATGGATCATGACGAACACCGTCTATGCGTATCCAGTCACTTTCCTGCACGACGGCGAGCCTGTCGAAGAACCGGCTGTAGCGCTCCAGCAATTCCTCTTCCTGCCCCTTGAGGATGCCCGACAGCGCGATGCGGCCACCGGCCTGCACGCGCGAGGCCAGTTTGTCGGCGAGGATGTCCAGGGCCGCGGCGAGGATGTTGGCGACAACCACGGGATAAGTCGCCTCGGGTTCGTCCTGCGGCAGGAACACGTCGAGTTGCGCGCCGACGCCGTTGCGTTGCGCATTGTCGCGCGTGGCCAGCAGCGCCTGCGGATCGTTGTCGACCCCGACCGCGTGCACCGCGCCGAGCTTGAGCGCGGCCAGCGCGAGGATGCCGCTGCCGCAGCCGAAGTCGAGGATGCGTTTGTCCTGCAGTGCATGCTGGCTGGCGAGCGCGTCCAGCCATTGCAGGCACAGCGCCGTGGTCGGATGCGTGCCGGAACCGAATGCGAGTCCCGGATCGAGTCGCACGACGGCGGCGTCGGGGTGGTCGGCTTCGGGCGGCAGGTCGTGATTCCACGGCACGATCCAGGTACGCGCGCCGAAGTGCAGTGGCGCGTACTGGTCCATCCACACGCGTTCCCAATCCTGGTCCTCCACCTGCCTGAAGCGCGCCTGCGACCAGTCGAGCGCGGGATCGAAGGCTTCGAGCTCCGTCAGCAGCAGCAACGGATCGGCGTCGTGCGGGAACAAGGCGGTCAGCACCATCGCATCCCACAGCGGCGTTTCGCCGACACCCGGTTCGAGGATGGCGTGCTCGTTGACGGTGTCGGCATCGGCGTCGAGCAGGGTCACCGCCAACGCACCGACATCCTCCAGCGCATCCTCGTAGCGCGGCTGTTCGGTTTCGCGGCAACGCAGGGTGAGTTCGAGGAAGGGCATGCGGATTTCCGGTGTCAGGGGCATCGTAAAACGGACGTATTCAACGAAACACAGTTGTACTGAAAGCAAAAAATTGGCTCATGTCCATCCGACTAACAGTCTCAACATTGTTGTCGCACACTTGACAGTCCCAAGAAGTGTGTGCCAGATTGTAGTGAAGGAAATTTGCCTTCCAGTGGCATACAGGTAAAGGGAGCAATTACCGAGACATTTCAGATTTTGATTGCCCGCCGAAAGTTTTCGGCGAGTACGGACTCATCTGAAAGAAAGCAATCAAGTCAACAAGCAAAATTGCAATTAGTAACTCTGATTGACTGAATCAAATAGCAGTAAAAGCGGTGCAGCATTGCACGACCGCTTGGCTGCGTTTGGATACATATCGATCCATTGGGAATAGTCATGAAAAGACCGCATAAATTTCTAATTCTGTTCACGGGCATCATTTTGATTGTCGGCATTCTTTTGTTATTTCAAAGAGAAAGTTATGTCCCTCCGCTGCATGAAGCAAAAAGCCGGCCGGTAAGTGATTCTGTCGTCATTACTGCTCGGAATGCGCCAGTAGGGCCAGTTGACCGCAAATTATCTGTTAAGCATCCTTTTCCAGGTGTGCCCACCACGCGCGTTGGGCTGCCATTGAAAGGAGATCCGTTTCTTGCCACTTCCAAGGCCGAACAACTCTGGCTGGACAGGAACGGTTACCCAAATGCCGAGCAGTGGGAAATTTACTCTCAAGCCTCCGACAGCTTGTTGGCCACTGCCGCAGATTCAGGGGACTCGGTTGCGAAGGTCATGTTAAACATCAGAAGACTGACGGCTGGGGATATGTCCGCTACCCAAGAGCTACTTGCTACAGGAGCAAACGGGTCAAGCTTTGCATTAGAGATGCTTTCGTCATTCATGGCTGGATCTTCCAAGGGGGATCCGATGACGGGGTACGCACTTTCCCGGGTCGTTGAGATGCGAGGTAATTATCGGGTGGCCATGGGTAGGGATGTGATGTTTGCGAAACATCTGAATCCTGTTCAGCGCATGGAAGCTGAGGGAAAAGCAATGGAAATTTTTAATGCCATGAAAAAGAATAGAAAAGGAGGTGGATTCATCGATCCAAGACCAATAGATGGCCAATAATTACCAATACGATAATTCATTTCAGAGGACGAACCCATGAAAAACACAAAGCTATCAGTTGCACTGCTGTTGGCTGCGTCAGGCGTATCCATTGCATGTACTCAATTGCCAATGCCATTCGTTGGAATCATTGATGTTTCAGTTGGCGACATGCTAGGCGCGTGGTTTGATGATTATATAAATCCAGCTAGGGCAGCCATGCTCGATAATTTAGACGAGCGTGGTGCGGCGGTCGTTGGCGCTGACAACTGGAGACGAAATGGCTTCGTTGGCCATATAACCTACACCACCCCTTTCGGGGGGAATAACATTGTCTATACCGAAAAACCATGCAACGAAGATGCAATTGATGGCGAACCAAAAACAGAAGAGAGCGGAGGGGAAGGCGGTTCGGGTGATCACTCAGGCGGTACTTACGACGGCGGAAACTGGGATTACGTAAATGCGTGGTTTATGAGTCATCCATTAGATTTTGGAGAGCGCGGCATAGTCACAGTTGGCGGGACTTATTGGCTCAGCCGATAAGTTTGAAAGAAGCAGCACGCCTTTTAAAGGTGGCATTTTGCCAGTAGGCGTTGAGGCGCCTACTGGGTTTCGAAGCTTTTATCTCCGTCGCGTATCCGCGAGTTACACAATCGACAACGTCTTCTCTTTCCGCTCCGCCAACCGCTTCTCAAGATAGTGAATGTTCTGCCCACCCTGCTGGAACCCGCCATCGGCAAGAATGCGTTGCTGTAGCGGAATATTGGTCTTGATCCCGTCGACCACCATCTCGCTCAGCGCCACGCGCATCCGGCAGATCGCCTGGTCGCGCGTCGCGCCGTGCACGATCAGCTTGCCGATCATCGAATCGTAATTGGGCGGCACCTTGTAGCCTTCGTAGATGTGCGAATCCACGCGCACGCCGGGGCCACCGGGGGCGTGGAAATGCTGGA
This sequence comes from Luteimonas sp., assembly GCA_037720875.1. Lineage (GTDB taxonomy): Bacteria > Pseudomonadota > Gammaproteobacteria > Xanthomonadales > Xanthomonadaceae > JALYOU01. The sequence goes on from JBBJNO010000055.1 coordinate 4,884, forward strand.
TCAGGCCGGGCGAGGGCAGGAACGAATCGGGATCCTCGGCATTGATGCGGCATTCGATGGCGTGGCCCCGCAACACAATGTCGCTTTGCTGCAGCGACAACTTCTGTCCGGCGGCGATCATCAACTGCTCGCGCACCAGGTCGATGCCGGTGATCAATTCGGTGACCGGGTGCTCCACCTGGATGCGGGTGTTCATCTCGATGAAATAGAAGTGGCCGTTCTCGTATAGAAATTCGAACGTGCCCGCGCCGCGATAACCGATGCGGATACAAGCCTCGACGCAGACCTTGCCGATCTCCACGCGTTGCTGGTCGGTGATGCCGGGTGCAGGCGCCTCCTCGACCACTTTCTGATGGCGGCGCTGCATCGAGCAATCGCGTTCGCCCAGATGGATCGCGCCGCCCTGGCCGTCGGCCAGCACCTGGATCTCGATATGACGCGGGTTCTCCAGGAATTTCTCCATGTAGACCATGTCGTTGCCGAACGCGGCCTTGGCTTCCTGCTTGGTGGTCGTGATCGCGTTGGCGAGGTGCGCCTCGGTGTGCACCGTGCGCATGCCGCGACCGCCGCCGCCGCCCGCCGCCTTGACGATCACCGGGTAGGCGATTTCCTTGGCGATCGCGCTGTTGACGGCGTTGTCATCGCCCAACGGGCCGCCGCTGCCGGGCACGCACGGCACGCCGGCCTCCTTCATCGCGCGGATCGCCTCGACCTTGTCGCCCATCAGGCGGATGGTGTCGGCCCGCGGGCCGATGAACACGAAGCCCGATTGCTCCACTCTTTCGGCAAAATCCGCGTTCTCGCTGAGGAAGCCGTAGCCGGGATGGATCGCCTGCGCGTCGGTGACTTCGGCCGCCGCGATGATCGAGGCCATGTTGAGGTAGCTGTCGGCCGACGGCGCCGGACCAATGCAGACCGACTCGTCGGCCATCGCCACGTGCTTGAGGTTGCGATCGACGGTGGAATGCACCGCCACGGTGCGGATGCCGAGCGCATGGCACGCGCGCAGGATGCGCAGCGCAATTTCGCCGCGGTTGGCGATGACGACTTTATCGAGCATTGGGAGGCCGGGATTGGGGATTCGGGATTGGGGATTCGAGCAGGCGCGAGCGGGTCATCTCACGTCTGTCCAGTGATTGCATGAGCGCATTGAGTCGCGCGAAGGTTCTGTGCAGGATTTCAGTGTGGTCAGGCGGGAGTGGGGTGAACCCGAGACGCGATGCGATGCTGATTTGCGTGTCGAGTTCGGCCAATGAGCCGCGGGCGATGGAGAGGAAGCGAAGGTATTCGAGGGTCGAACGACGCGCAGCACCCTCAGCGATGTTCGAGGGCACGCTGACGGCAGCGCGGCGCATCTGGCTCACCAATCCGAAGCGTTCGCTGTCTGGAAAAGCCGAGGTCAGCCGATAGATCGCTTCGACCAACGACATGGCGTCCTGCCAGACATCCAGGCGCTCGTGCGGCCGCGCTTTCGAATCCCGAATCACGAATCCCCAATCCCGGCTCTTCAGCCGATCACAAACAACGGCTGGTCGAACTCGACCGGTTGGCCGCTTTCGCCGAGGATCGACAGCACGGTGCCGGAGACGTCGGCCTCGATCGGGTTGAACATCTTCATCGCCTCGATGATGCCGAGGGTTTCGCCCTGCTTGACCGCCTGGCCCATGGTGACGAATGCGGGCTTGTCCGGCGATGGCGAGGTGTAGAACGTGCCGACCATCGGTGCGCGCACAACGTGGCCGTCGGGTAGTGCTTGACCCGCACCTGATCCGGAGTCGGCGTGCGGCTTGGCGCTGCCGCCGGTGGCCGCTTCGGTGGGCGAGTGCATGGGCATCGGCGCGCCGGACGGCGCGGCCTGGTGCGGGGCGGCCTGCATGTACACCGGCGCGGGAGCGGCGGCGCCGTTCGGCATGCGCGCCAGGCGCACGGACTCCTCGCCCTCCTTGATCTCGATTTCGGTGAGGTTGGATTCTTCGAGCAGGTCGATGAGTTTCTTGATCTTGCGGAGATCCATGGCGGCCTCTGGTTGGTCTTCCTGCCTTGCGACGGGAGGCGGGTGGAGTTGCGTCGGGGTCTAGCGGGCCGAGGAACCGTCGGTGTCCAGTCGCTGGATCGCCGCCGCCAGCGCCAGGCCGTAGCTGATCGGGCCGAAGCCGGCGACCACGCCGACCGCCAGGTCGCTGAAATAGCTGGTGTGCCGGAACGGCTCGCGGGCGTGCGGGTTGGAGAGGTGCACTTCGATGAAGGGGATGGCCACGGCCGCGAGCGCGTCGCGCAGGGCGACCGAGGTGTGGGTCAGCCCGGCGGGATTGATCAGGATGAAGGCGGTGCCGTCGTCGCGTGTTGATTGCACGCGATCGACCAAGGCGTGTTCGGCGTTCGACTGGAAATGTTCCAGTGCGTGTCCGGCGACGGCGGCCCGGGCGGCGAGATCGGTATTGATCGCATCCAGCGTCGCGTGGCCATAGATCTCCGGCTCGCGACTGCCGAGCAGATTGAGATTGGGGCCGTGCAGGACCAGCAGCTTCGCCATGCGCGCGGAGGAGAACGGACGGAGGCGCAGTCTGCGCGAAGCCGCCGATGCTGTCCAGTTCGCAGAAGTTCGCTGGATTTAGGCAGTTGTTTGAGCGGACGCTCTAGTAGTGATCGGGCCTGCGAAGTTCCGATTGGCACCCAATCTTTTTGCAGAGCGGAGCCTGCTCCGCTGCTTTGCCGGAAAGCTTTTAAAGAGCAGCGGAGCAAGCTCGACTCTACGGTGTCGGTTTTGACGGGCGTAGGCGAGAAGCGGTGGGCCGAGGCCCACCCTACGGTCGGGCCCAGTTTGCGACCTCGCCTTCGACAAACGGGCCGATGCGTTGCCTGAGCAGGCGCCCGTCGGCCGAGATCAGCACCGAGTACGGCAGCACGCCTTTTGGATTGCCGAGGCGCACGCCGGCGTCCGCGGGGCCGGGGGTGTCGAGCAGGATCGGATACGTGACTGGGGTGCGCGCCAGGAAATCGTGTACGGCTTGCACATCATCCAGTGCGATGCCGACCATCTGCACGCCGTCGGACGACTGCTCGTCGGAGAAGCGCTGCAGCTCTGGCATCTCCTTGATGCAGGGGCCGCACCACGTGGCCCAGACATTGATCAGCACGGGGCGGCCGGCGTAGGCACCGGGCAACTCGACCTGACGGCCATCGAGCCTGGGCAACGAGATCGCGGGGACCCGGTCTCCGCGTCTGGCGACCAGGGTGCCGGCGGGCGGCCGCGGCGCGGAACGGGACAGGATGGTTTGCAACAGGCGCTGGCCAGGTTCGGTACGCAGCAGTGGCCCCGGGCCGTTGACGAGGAAGGACGCCACGAGTCCAAAGGTGCCGGCGATCAAGGCGACCAGCATAATCTTGCCTGTGTTCGACTTCATGGCGCCCCAGATGCGGTTGAATCGTCATTCCCGCGAAGGCGGGAATCCAGCGACTTCAAGCCGTTGAAGCCAAAGTCACTGGATGACCGGCTCCGCTGTTGAAAACCCTGCCTTCGCGGGAATGACGATTCGGGTTTCTGAAGACTGACTCACCGGCAGTCATCCCAACTCACGGTGCAGCGCGTCCAATACGTGTTGCAAATACATCGGCTTTTTCATAACCAAACAGCCGCAACTCACGCCGTTCGGCACCACCGACAAAGAACAGCGTCGCCGGCGGGCCGATGATGTTGAAGCGCTGCATCAGCGCCTGGTCGACGGCGTCGTTGACGGTGACGTCGGCCTTGAGCAGCACGAAATCCGCCAGCGCCGCATGCACGGCCGGGTCGGTGAAGGTGTACTTCTCCATTTCCTTGCAGGAAACGCACCAGTCGGCGTAGAAATCGAACAGCAATGGCTTGCCCGCCGCTTGAGCGGCGGCGACTTCGCGATCCAGGTCATCGACTGATTTGATCATCCTGAAGTCGAGTTCCCGCGATTCGCGTTCGCCAATCACGCCTGCCAGCGGTTGCAGCGGATCACGTCCACCGGCCAATGCGCCGAACAACTCGGCGATGCCGACGACGCCCAATACGATGCCGGCGAATCGCGCTGTCCAGCGCACGCCATCGCCAGCCGACGGTTTGGCCAGCGACAACAGCCATGCCGCGGCCGCCAATGCGAGCAATCCGTACAACGCCAGCGTCGCGGTCGCGGGCAACACGCGCGATACCATCCAGATCGCCAGCCCGATGAAGATGAAACCAAACACGCGCTGCACCGCCATCATCC
>JBBJNO010000055.1:9128-11295 GCA_037720875.1 Luteimonas sp.
GCCAGCAACGGCGCGCCCATCCCCATCGCCAGCAGGAACAGTGCCGCGCCGCCGAACACCGGGTCGCGGGTCTGGCCGATGTACAGCACGGCGGCGGCGAGCGGCGGCGCAACGCAGGGGCCCACGATCAATGCCGACAACGCGCCCATCGCCGCGACCCCGGCCCACGAACCGCCGCTGTGCTGGTCGGTGATCGCGCCCATCCGCGAACGCCAGCGCGCCGGCAACTGCAGTTCGTACAGGCCGAACATCGATAACGCCAACGCGACGAACAACGCGGCGAAGGCAATGATCACCCATGGCGTCTGGAAGGCGACCTGCAAATTCGCGCCGAGCAGTCCGGCGATGACGCCGGCGATGGTGAACACGACTGCGTTGGCCAGCACGTACACGAACGACAACGAGAATGCGCGCCGCGCGCCGATGCGTTCGCCGCGGCCGGCAATCAGGCCGGACAGGATCGGGATCATCGGCAACACGCAGGGCGTGAACGCGAGCAACAGGCCGGCGCCGAAGAAACCAAGCAATGCAAGCCAGCGGCCCGGTTGCGACAGGGCGGCGGCAATGCGGGTGTCCTCGGCCTGCGGCACGGTGGAGGCCGCATCCGAAACGGGGCGCATGTTTGTGGGAGCGGCTTCAGCCGCGAGGTTTGGGTTGTCGGAAGTCGCGGCAGACGTGACCCGGGGTTGAGGGCTGATTTGGTCGCTGGTTGTGGAGGCGGCTGATGTCGCACCAGCGCTCGCGGCTGAAGCCGCTCCTACGCCGCGAAGGAAGTCCCCTTGGGGGACAAATGCCCGTGTTGTCGCCTCGACCACGCCTGCCGGCAACGACACCGCCACCTTGCGCGTCATCGGCGGATAGCAGATGCCGTCGTTCTGGCATCCCTGGAACGTGGCCGTCAGCGTTGCGCTTCTCGCATCACTGACCGTGCGCCGCAATGCGACCGGCACTTCCACCTGGTCGAAATACACGATGACGTTGCCGAAGTGCTCGTCGCGATGCGCTTGCCCCTTGGGCCAGCGCGGGCGTTCGAGCGCGATGCCGTCGCCTGCGTCCAGCGTGAGCCTGGTGCGATCGCGATACAGGTAGTAGCCGCGCGCCGGGGTGAAGCGCAGCAGCAGCTGGTTGCCGCCATCGGCGATCGCCTCGAAGGCGAACGCTTGTTCCGGCGGCAATGGCAAGCGGTCGCTGCGGCCGCCCGGCGCGCTGCCGAACAAGGGCGCGCCGGCGCCCCCACCGGGATTGGTTCCGAAGCCGGCACCGCCGCTGTTGCCGGCGCCCGCAACGCTCGAAGCCGGCAATGCGACCCTCAGCGTGCGTGTCTGCGGCGGATAACAGATGCCGAGGTCGGCGCAGCCCTGGTACTTGATCTTCAGCGTGACGGCCCCGGCCGTGGCGCTGGCGGTGCCGGGAAGCGATGCGCTCAACCGGTTGCGATAGGTCTCGACGTTGCCAAAAAATTCGTCGGTATGTTTTTCGCCGTTCGGCAGCGCGAGCGAGTTCGCCTTGAACGTCGGATCGATCGACTGCACCGAAATGCGATGGCGATACAAATAGTAGCCATCGGCGATCCGCCAGCGGATCTCGATTCGGTCGCGCGATGTCGCCGTGGCGCTCAACGCGAATGCATCGTCGGCGGGCAGCAAGTCCTTTTCGTCAATCGCCAGTACCGGTGCGATAAAGAACAACGACAGCAGGCATGCCATCAGGCTGCGAAAGAACAGGATGTGCAAGCCAGGGCCGCGCAACAACATGGGCATCGGATCAGGTCTCCTGGCGGCAGTGCTGGTGGATCCAGTCGAGGTAGGCGGGCGAACCGCCGACGGCTTCGACCGCGATCACTTCGGGTAGTTCGTACGGATGCAGGGCAACGACGCGCTGCTGCAGCGAGTCAAGCCGCGCGGCCGTGGTCTTGATCAGCAGCAGCACCTCGTCGGCGCGTTCGATGCCATCTCGCCATCGATAAACGGACGTGACGCCACCGACGACGTTCACGCACGCCGCCAAGCGTTCGGCGACCAGCATTTCGGCAATCCGCGTCGCGCTGTCGTGATCGGGACAGGCGCAGTGGCAAACGAGGGCGGTCACGGGCGCGGCCAGCTTGCAAAGGGGCATAGGGTAGCCGAGACACCCGGACGGTCATACCTCAATCAGCCCTTGGCATCCG
>JBBJNO010000056.1:0-2310 GCA_037720875.1 Luteimonas sp.
CCGGAACTCATGAATTCGACCAGCGAGTTGAAGAACGGACGCTCGCGATGCACGGCGTAAAAACCTTCCGCTTCCTTGCGCGACAAGTGCTTCATCTTGGCGGCCACGACTTTCAGGCCGGCCTTTTCAAAACGGGAATAAATCTCGCCAATGACGTTTTTGGCGACGGCATCGGGTTTGACTATGGATAAAGTGCGCTCCAGCGCCATGGGGACTGCTCCGGGGGTTGTGGCCGAGGACGCTGCATGCGTCCGGAAGAGGGGCCGAGGTTACAGGAAATCCGCGTGGGAACACGGGGTTAGGACAACATCTAAAGGGAATTTTAACGGAGGCGTCACCCTGCGTACACCCGGTTTTCAGCCAGCGAGTTGATCTCCAGACCCGCATGCCGCATCATTCAATCGACCGTTTGAATCAGCGATTTGAGGTGAGCCCGATGGCCGGAACCCAGTTCAACACCAAGGATCGCATCCTCGGCGCGGCCGAATCGCTGTTCGCCCAACAGGGATTCGCCGGTACGTCCCTGCGCGAAGTCACCAGTCGCGCCGACGTCAACATCGCCGCCGTCAACTATCACTTCGGCAGCAAGGAAAACCTGATCAATGAGGTGTTCCGCCGCCGTCTCGACGAGCTTTCGGAGCGGCGCCTGAGCGCGCTCAAAGCCGCGCGGGAGGAGCATCCTGGCGAACTCGAAGCCGTCCTCGCCGCATTCATCGAGCCCGCGCTGGCGCTGAGCCTGGATCGTCATGGCGGCTCGGCCTTCGTGCGCGTGCTGGCCCGGGCCTATGCGGAAAAAGACGAGCGCCTGCGCCAGTTCGTGTCGGAACATTATGGCCACGTCATGCGCGAATTCTCGAAAGCGATCACGGCCTGCCTGCCGGACTTGTCGCGCGAAGCGCTCGGCTGGCGGCTGGATTTCGTGGCCGGTGCGTTGACCTACGCCATGGCCGATTTCGGCCACAACAAGCGCATGGCGGACGCCAACGACCAAGCGCATTGCCAACGCGCGGCGCAGGAACTGGTGCGCTTTGCCGCCTCCGGCCTGCAAGCTAAAGCCTGATCAAATCCTTCAAAATCAAACGGATACAAACCATGTCTGAGAAACTACTTGTCCGACGCGCAGCCGTCCTCGGTGCCGGCGTGATGGGCGCCCAGATTGCCGCTCATCTGACCAACGCCGGCATCGACACGGTGCTGTTCGACCTGCCCGCGAAGCAAGGCGGCAATGCTGATGGAAGCGGTAATGACATTGTGCAGAAGGCCATTGCCAATCTCGGCAAGCTCTCGCCGGCGCCGCTGGCAAGCAAGTCCCTCGCCGAGGCCATCGTCCCGGCGAATTACGAGAACGGCCTGGAATTACTACGTGGCTGCGACCTGATCATCGAGGCCATCGCCGAGCGCATGGACTGGAAACAGGATCTGTACAAAAAGATCGCGCCGTACGTGGCCTCTCACGCCGTGCTGGCCAGCAACACCTCGGGCCTTGGCATCAACGCGCTGGCCGATGTGCTCCCGGAGCAACTTCGTCACCGCTTCTGCGGCGTGCATTTCTTCAACCCGCCACGCTACATGCACCTGGCCGAATTGATCCCGGCGCGAACCACCGATGCAGCGGTGCTCGAGGGCCTTGAAGGCTTCCTCGTCACTACCCTCGGCAAGGGCGTGGTCTATGCCAAGGACACGCCCAACTTCATCGGCAACCGTATCGGCGTGTTCTCGATCCTGGCAACGATCCACCACACCGCCGAGCACAAGCTCGGGTTCGATGAAGTCGATGCGTTGACCGGCCCGTTGATCGGCCGCCCGAAATCGGCGACGTACCGGACATCGGATGTGGTCGGCCTGGACACCATGGCGCACGTCATCAAGACCATGGCCGATACCCTGCCCGACGACCCCTGGCACCCATACTTCAAGTCGCCCGCATGGCTGGAGGCGTTGATCGCCAAGGGCGCGCTGGGGCAGAAGACCGGCGCCGGCATCTTCCGCAAGGTCGGCAAGGACATCCAGGTGCTGGATCTCAAGGCACAGGACTATCGCCCGGCCACGGGTGAAGCAGCGCCGGAAGTCGTCGAGATCCTCAAGATCAGGAACCCGGCGGAAAAGTTTGAAAAGCTGCGCGGGAGTACCCATCCGCAGGCGCAATTCCTGTGGGCCGTGTTTCGCGACCTGTTTCACTACAGCGCCTATCACTTGTCCGACATCGCCGAGACCGCCCGCGATGTGGACCTGGCGATTCGCTGGGGCTACGGCTGGTCGCTGGGGCCGTTCGAGACCTGGCAGGCCGCCGGCTGGAAACAGGTGGCGGAC